>JANMVK010000825.1:0-3429 GCA_031392725.1 Pseudobdellovibrionaceae bacterium | reverse complement strand
TGGTCAGCGGATTGAATCCCTACCTAATTGAACAAAAAATGAAATCCTTCACCCTGGACGTTGCGACCGTATGAGCATGGACGAAGAGTCAGAATCCAGTCGCGACCGGTGGCTCGTCTCCTACGCCGACTTTATGACGTTGATGTTCGCGTTTTTCGTGGTGCTCTATGCCACATCCGAGCGGGATCTCGAGAAGACCAAAGAGTTTCAGGAATCCATGAAGAAGTTTTTAGTGAAGGCGGGCGCCTTCGGCGAAAGTGGCCAGCAAATTAACCAGGGTGAGAAGAACACCCAGTTGATCGAGCCGCCGATTCAAACCTTCCGCCCATCGAATGTGGAAACCTCCAAAATTCTCGATCAGACGGAAACTTTTGTCGAAGGCGCATTTAAGCCTGAGGAACGCAAAAAATATATTCTCGACATTTCCGCCGACGAATGGGGCGTGCGGATTTCCATGCCCGCCACGGCGTTGTACGGCTCGGGCAGTGAAAAATTTAAACCGGAAGCCGTGGTGTTCTTAAGTAAACTGAGCGAACTCCTGCCCAAAACCAAACGCCACATATTGATCGAGGGCCACGCCGCCGTCGGCGAAAGCGGCGGATTGGCATCACCCTGGGATTTCGCCTCCGCCCGCGCGGTGAACATGCTGCGCTTCGTGATGAAGCGCCAGTCGTTACCGCCAAGATCCATGGCCGCCGCATCCTTCGGCGATTCACGCCCCGTCTACGAAGGCGTGCAAGCGCCGTTGAATTCGCGGGTTGAGATCATTTTGCTCAATCAAGATTTGGAATTTTAAGATCGCTTCCGATTCATGACGCAAGTCGCTTCCGAATCGGAAGCGGTTCGCGTCAAATCTCAGTCCGTCGGATCAATAAAGTTCAAAATTTGAGGCTTAGATCTTCAATCCGGTTGGATCTATCTGATTTAAGATTTCCCGCGATTCAGATAACAATTTGTTGAGCCGAGCCCAAGCTGCGTCACCGCTCAAGCCCATAAGCGACGCTGCTTTGGCGAAGGATGGCTTGATGTTGTCGCAAGTTTTTAACTTGTTGGTGGAAGCCAGCTGTAACATTTGCTCGAACTCCCGGAGCTGGTCATAGATTCCACTGAGCATTGGATCCTTTAGCATTTCATTGGTGGAGCAGCCGGCATTTGAAATCTGATTCACCAGAAGAAGCGTCTGAGCCACAAACTCAATATCCAACAAGCCACCGGGCGCATACTTGATATCCACAACATTGCCCACAGGCTTCACCAGCAATTTGCTGCGGATTCTTTGCAGCTCCGCCAGTTCCTCGGCTGATAATTTCCGGGCCACCAATAATTTTTTGTCGAGGACGATGTTCGGATTCAACGGCCGCGCCCGCAGATACGCTTGGCGCTCCCAGGGCTGCGCGGTTTCGCGCCAGTAAGTTTTTAGCTGCTCGCGCCCAACGATAATCGCGCCGGACTGGCCGGAGGGGCGCAACCGCAAATCGACCTCATACAAATTCCCGCCTTTTTGTGGATCACTTAGACGGGAAATAAACCGGCGGGCCACTTTGAAATCATCTTCCGAGGGAACAGCATCACACAAGAACACAAAATCCAAATCCGAGCGCACGCCCAGCTCGCGGCCGCCCCATTTGCCCATGGTGATTATCTCAACCGTGGAGCTTGGATATTCGGCGCGCAGGCGCGACAGGAGTTCACGGCAAATTTCATCCGCTGTGTCAGTCACCCGAGGATACAGCGTATGCAAATTCCGCTCGGCCAAATACTGATTGGCGGCCCAGATTTCAGTGAGCAGCTTGCGGTCGTTCATCTGCTGCAGCACCAAATCCAGTTCTCCCGACCAGCCCTCATCACTGCGCAAAATAAAATGATCGAGCAACTCAGGCCGCGCGGCCAAAATGGACCCCAAATACGGGGACAGGCAAAATAGCCGCGCTAAATCCTGGATCAGGCGGGGCGACCGCAGCAGCATGGTGAAGAAGGTAGCCTTGGCCCGGGTGCCCCGGACAAAGTCCTCGAGAATTCCGAGGCCTAAATCCTTCTCGGCGCCGGCCTTAACCAATTCCTGCACGAAGGAATATAAAAACTCCAGCCGCGCGCGCGTTCATCGCGGTCATTTTTGTGCGACAGCGCTGTGGACTTCATCAATGCCGGCCAGGTGGTGGCCACCGAATGCGGGGTAAAACCTAAATGCTCCAGCCATTCTTTTTGCGCGCTCTCCGTGGCGGGCATGCGCACCACGCTTAAATCCGCATGGCCCAGCAAGCCGCTTACAATTTCATCCACTTCCTTCATGCGCGGAAGTAATTCCTGAACATCTTCCGCTAGCAGCACATGAGTCTGTCGGTCGTCCACCGCCTGCGCGGTGTTTTCGGCTTGGCGAAAGTCCCAGTAGGCATCGAGCAATTTATTGGTCACATCGGCGGTTAGAATTTTGTGAGTTTCCAGCAAGGCCAGCGCCTGGCTGGTGGAACGCGTGCGCAGCGCCGGAATTTTTCCGCCGTGAAGCACCAATAGGGAATGCACAAACAATTCGATATCGCGAATGCCGCCCACTTCGAGCTTGATATGCACTTCGCCTTCTTTGCGGTTGAATCCAAACTGATGAACCTGAGTGCGCAGCGCTTTGAGATCCTCCAGCAGGGTGAAATCCAAAAATTTGCGGAACGAGAATCTTCGCGCTAAATCCAAAATGGGATCGGTCATGGCCGCCGGTCCCGCGACGGCGCGCAAACGCACCAGTGCCAGGCGCTCCCAAGTCTCGCCCTGGCTCCAGTAATAATCCTGAAATTGCGATGGCGTGGTGAGCAGCGGACCCATTTTTCCGCCGGGCCGCAAATCAAAATCCAAACGAAAACAAAAACCGGCATCGCCGGCTTGTTGCAGGCGGGTTTGAAACACGCGCAAACCGCGCTCAATGGCCAAGGCCTCGCTCGGTTCCGCCACAATTAAAACATCGATATCAGAGCTGAGATTCAACTCCTCGGCGCCGTGTTTCCCTAAGGCAAACAATGCCGCCGGCTTTTCCGCCAACCCACTCTCACTCCAGGCCGCGAGCAAAATCTCATCAGCCTCTTGGCTCCAAAATTTGCAAACATCGGCGGGCGGAGCGGATTTTAAAAAAGTCGCGGCCGCGCACTCGAGCCACGCGCGGTGACGGCGCTCATGAAGTGCGCTACTCACGCCGGACAACAATAGATTTTCATAACGGGAGAAGGCTGGGCTCTTGGAACGCACGAGCCGCAATTGGTCCGCTACATAACTGCCTAGTCGAGGAAGGGTGACCACTTGGGTTTGTCCCAATTGAAATTGTCCTCCGTGATCCGGCGCTCGTTGGTGCCGTCGGGACTGACGACGTACAGCTGGTATTTGCCACTGCGGTCGCTGCTGAACATAATATGCCGGCCGTCGGGCGACCACGAAGGAGCCTCATTG
>JANMVK010000771.1:0-1174 GCA_031392725.1 Pseudobdellovibrionaceae bacterium | reverse complement strand
AAACGTATGATCAGGAAAAGCCGAGCAAAATATATTTTCGATTTTCTGCGCGCAACCCCAGGTGCTCTCCGCGTGCTTTAACAAAATCGTATTGCCGTTCATTAAGGCGGGAATGGCAAAGCGCACCACCTGCCACAGCGGAAAATTCCACGGCATAATTCCCAGCAGCGGTCCCATGGGCGTCAGATGAACGCTATGACCTAAAGCCGTGGAGTATTGGCGCGCCTTGAGCCATACCGGAAAATTTTCGCGTAAAACTTGGCAGGATAATATGCACTTGTCGATTTCCGTTAGCGCCTGTTTCATGGGCTTGCCCATCTCAAGGCTCATCATTCGCGCAAGCCCCTCGCGTTCACGGCGCAAAGACGCTTCAAAGCGTTGCACGGCGCCCAGCCGTTCGGTCAAAGTGCGGTGGCCCCAATCGGCATAGGCGGCGGTGGAACTCGCGACAGCTTTTTCCAACCAATCGGCGCCCTTCACTTCGAATTCTTGAAGCACTTCACCGGTTGAGGGATTGATGGTCTTTACCATTTACTTCTCCAATCGTTGCGCCTGGCCCGGCAGCCAGGCAGTGATAATGGAGCGCATGGCTTCTTCCACCGACATAGTGGTGGGCTGCACCCATTCGCGTGGAATAAATGCGGTGTATCCGCCGAACTGGTAGCTCATCGGAAAATACACAGCGACTTTATTTTCTTTCGTCACCGCCGCCGGTAAATCTTTTAGCGAATCGCGGGTCATCAGGCCGATGATCTCCACTTGGGCGCCCGGCATTTTCACCAGCACCACTTGATTGGTTCTTTTTTCGCGGTTGGGCTTTAAGAACTCGGTAAAATCTTTGATGGCAAGATAGACGGTCTTAACGATGGGAATCTCCACCACAATGGCTTCAAACCAAGTGAACATCCATTTGGTATAGGGCCGGTCCGTCACCGCGCCAAACAGATAAATCAGCACAAACACGCCCGCCGCGCCCATCCCCGGCACGTATAAAAAATCGGGCACAAAATAGAGCACCGAGGCGCGCGAGAAATTTTCAACCCAGGTCAAAAACAAAAAGAAGACATAAATTGAAAGCATTAACGGAAGCAGCGTGAACAGCCCGCGAAAAAATGTCGTGGTGATATGTTTCATAGGACTTCCAGTTTTCCGTCGAGAATGGACCATTGCGCGG
>JANMVK010000704.1:0-2141 GCA_031392725.1 Pseudobdellovibrionaceae bacterium | reverse complement strand
GAAACGACGGCGATCAGCTTCAAGACTTTCTTGTTGTCTTCGTAGTATGCGAAAGGAACATAGCCCAGCGCATTTTTGTCCGTCGATACGCCTTTCACCAACACATTGTCGTCTTCGCTCGGGCTGTAATCGCCACGGCTGGATTTAGCTTTGCCGACGATGGCTTCAGTGA
This sequence comes from Pseudobdellovibrionaceae bacterium, assembly GCA_031392725.1. Taxonomy (GTDB): domain Bacteria; phylum Bdellovibrionota; class Bdellovibrionia; order Bdellovibrionales; family UBA1609; genus JALHOQ01. The sequence continues at coordinate 1,969 of JANMVK010000704.1, read as the reverse complement.
AATAATCAAAAGTTCCCGAATCCGATCCGGCGCCATAAAGCTTTAAAGGTTGGTCCGGCCAGGAGGGATTGACGTCTTTCCACTTCATGATTTTTTTCTCAGCCTCGGGCTCCCACATTTTCTTGAGCTCAGCGACGGTGATTTTATCTAAAAATTTGTTGTCCTTGCTTACGACAATGGCCGTGGCGTCGAACGCGATAGGCAATTCAAAGAATTTAATTCCCGCAGCTTTGCAGTTTTCTAACTCGCCGGGAGTTTTTGCATCCGCGCCCTTTTGAATGGGGCGCGAAGCGTCCTGCACATCAGTTTCACCGCGGCAGAATTTTTTGAAGCCGCCGCCGGTGCCGGAAATTCCCACGGTCACTCTAACAGCCCCTTTTTTACTGGTTTGAAACTCTTCCGCCACCGCTTCGGTGATGGGAAAAACCGTGCTGGAGCCGTCGATTTTTATGGTGGTAGATTCCGCTTTTGCAACGGGCGAGATGGCCAAGCTAAGGGCCAGAATAGATACTAATTTGCGCATGGGTTTTCCTTCCGAAATGAATATAAGGACGCTATCGCGCCCTAAGGAAAAACGCATGTTAGGAGAAGGTTAGATCTTTACCGGGGTACGGAATCAACAATATTTTTCAAAGCTTGATTATTTTTTACACCGTGAAACTCAAGCTGGACGCGGCGGTTACGCTGCAGGGCCGTGGGCATCATAGTCCGGCTCAAAAGCTCACTTTCGCCGCGGCCTTCCGAGCGCATCTGGCCCATGTTAAGACCCGCTACGGCCAAGGTGTTTTGGATGGTTTGGGCCCGGCGGCGGGACAATTTTAAATTGTATTTGTCGGTTCCCCGCTGGTCAGCATGGCCGATCACCGCTACGCGGTCGAATAGGTGGCGGTTGTCCGCTAGAGCGCGGGCCAAGCGGCGCAAATAAACTTGGCTACTATGAACCAATTTTGTTGAATCAGTTTCGAAATGCACGGGGCCCGGATCATCAAAATCAAAAGTTTGGATGGCCTGACGGGCGAGGTGCGGAGCGATGGGCTGGGGCGTGGGCGCGGGTTGCTCCACAACTTTAGGAGCGCCGGGACCAAAGCTCACTTGGATTTCGGCCATAACCGTATCGATGGTTTCGCGGCTGATACCGACATCGGTCATCACGCGGCCCCCGGCCCGGACTAAATAAGTGTCGGCCCACACGAATTCCTTCATGGCCTGAAGGCCGATAAAAGAAGCGAGGTTATTGGTGTTGGATTTATAACGGTCGGGATTGTCGACCAAAGTGTTCCAAATGGCTCCGAGCTGCCACTTATTGGTGAGCTGATAGCGCGCGCCCAACTCTGTATATAAGGATTGTATAGAATCCGAACCCGGTCCGCCCTGGCTCAGAAATTCATTGTGCAAACCGATACCCGCGTCGGCCACCCACGGAGTGTTGTCAAAATAATAACTTCCGATAAATTTCACTTGGGTGAGGGTGCCGCCGGTGCGGATCTGATCATTGTGATCCATGGCTCCGAGTCCAACGCCGAGCAAAGGCCACAGCCCTTGCGGTTTATGTAAATCGCCACGTTGAATTTCTGGTTTGAACGCAAGAATGTTTTCGCCCTCAAAGGCTTCAACCGAAACTGCGGCGAACAATATGACTAAAAATAATGATCGAACTATCATTGGGACCCCCATTAAACGCGACGCGAAGCCTAATTTTTAACTTGATGACCCAGGAAAGGGCAAGACCTTATACTTTGTCCCTGAGGCGCAGAATGACTAAGAAAATCCGGGTTGGATTAATATTTGGTGGACGCTCCGGTGAGCATGAAGTCAGTTTGGCGTCGGCTGTATCGGTTTATAACGCTCTGGATAAAAACCGTTACGAGGTCACGCTCATCGCCATAGATAAGGACGGCCGCTGGCTGCTCCCCGACGCAACTCATCTTTTAGCCCAAGCCGAAAACCCATGATTTTTGACATTTTCGGG
>JANMVK010000628.1:0-3160 GCA_031392725.1 Pseudobdellovibrionaceae bacterium | reverse complement strand
CGGAATTTTGCTTAATCCACTTAAACGTTTTTTCCAGGCTGGAGGCGCGCCACAAAAGACCGAGGGGAACCGCGAGCAGCACGAGTAAGCCGGGATAAAGTGTATTCTCGACAAAATTTGAACCCAACGCGGCTGTTTGTTGGGTCTTAAATTCAGTCGTGTATTTCGCAAAAGGCAGTGAATAATGTGGCGGCAATGCGAAGTCCCAGAATTTTGTTGAGTAGGCGTAGAGATCACGGATATCGCGCTCAAGTTCCGTGATGCCACCGCCATCGGTGGTGAATAATGATTTCCAAAACATCACCACGGCGGCGGCGCCCACCGTGGCCACTCCTACCCGCACAAAGTCCCAAGTTTTTGGCCTAAGCTTCCGGCGCGCCATTTGGTAGGACAGCCAGAGAAAGGGGCATGCATTGGTCAGCGCAACGCAAATAAAATAGTAAGGATGAGAAAAGACGGCGGCCCCGGTTAAAAATATCAGCCAAGGCACCGCGCGCAGATCCCGGTGAACCATCAGGCGCACCAGTAAATAAATGTCGAGCAAAATGGGCCAGGTCATGGCGAGATCCAGATGATCGACCGCCTGCAGGCTCTGATAGGGATGCAAGCCAATTACAAAAGCACCGAGGTAAGAGGCGCCCGTCGAGATGCCAAGAGAATTGAAAATCAAAAAGGCGAAGAAAAAGGCTCCGTAAAACCACAGCGACACCAGCAGATTGTAGGCCGCGACCGGCGGCACCCCCAACTTAGCCAGCTGAAATGCGATTCCGGATCCAATTTGAATATGAAACGCGATGGGCCGCCCCTTGGGAGCGCCCGACAGCAGATCCTGAGTTTCGGTGCGGATCACGCCGTCGATGGGCTGTGAGGCCACCCACATAGAATACAAAAATCCATAGGAGTCGCTGCCCACACCCGCGATGTTGGGTCCGAATTTATATGTGGAGAAATGAAACAACACGGGAGTCATGGCGAGAAGTGAGAATAACAAGGCGCCGATGGCGGCTTGTTTAAAGGGATTTCGATGCTTGGCCTTAGCCATAGAACTCGCGGATACATTTGCAGATGCGGTCGACTTGATTGTCGGTGAGTTGATTGGCGCTGGGAAGCCACAGGCCCTGTTCACCTATTTTAGAGGAAACGGGAAATTCTCCCGGCACTTGATAGGCCTTCTGTTGATTGATGGCGGGATACATCACTCGCGTGCCGATTTTTTTATCTTTAAGGAACGCCTGAAGATCCGCCCGCCGCTCGCATAGGCTGTCGATAAACCAGGGCACGGTGTGGTCGAAGTTGTGCTTGAACAATTGCAAGCCTTTTACGGCGCTCAGATTTTTCTCATAACGCTTGGCGATTTCTTTTTTGCGGTTTATGCGCGCGGGCAGCTTTTTCATCTGTTCGATACCGAGACACGCCTGAAGTTCTGTGAATTTAAAATTGTAACCGATAGTATCGTGAACATCCGTGCCTCCGCCCGAGCGGCCAAAGTCTTTTAGCCGCCTGAGTTTATTAGCGAGTTCGTCGCTATCGGTGATCAAACAACCGCCCTGGCCCGTGGAAATAATTTTCGGTGAAGAAAATGAAAAGCTGCCGATGTCGCCGTGCACGCCGATATGTTTGCCATCGGGAAAGTACGAGCCTAGCGATTGGGCCGCGTCTTCGATTAGCGGCAGACCTTGTTTTTTACATAGATCTTTAAAAGCCTGAATGCCGGCCTTGGGGTAACGTCCATTGGCCGTGACCAGCATCACCGCCTTGGTTTTTTTGGTTAGGGCTTTTTCGGCGAGCCGCACATCCATGCACAGAGTCTCATCCTCCACATCGACAAATACCGGATTGGCGCCGATCATTTTTACCGAGTTGGGTGAGGCGATCATTGTGTAGTTGGGCACCAGCACGTCATCGCCGGGTCCGATGCCAAGTGAAATGGCGGCCAGGGTTAGACTGATGGTGCCGTTGTTCACCACAATACAGTGTTTGGATTTGGTGAACTCGGCGATCATTTGTTCGAATTTTTCTGTGCGCTTGAATTCGGTCATAAAACCGCCTTCATCCAAATATTCGCTGATCGCGCGCTTTTCTTCGTCACCAAACCAGGGCTGCATCTGCATTATAAAGTCATTCATTTATTATTCACCGGAATGCGCCGGCGGTCCTTGTCGGGGCCCACGTAGGGACCGTTTTTCACTTCCAGCACCTGAGTGCCGTCTTCCAACACCGTGTAACCATGGCCGCCGCGCAGGAGAACGATGATATCGCCCTCATTCACATCGATATCCTTAATCTTTTGTTCTTTGGAATTAAAAATATGCGCGCGAATCTTACCCTTGCGCACGTAGATCACTTCTTGGGTCCATAACACTTCACGCTTCACTTCATTATGAATATGGGCCAGCAAACTTTTGTCTTTGTTGTAACCCCAGCTGCCGAACTGAATAAACTCGGAATCCTGGGAGAAAAATTGCAGCCCTTCCTTCCAAGCTTCTTCAGAGGGAATATAGCGGGCGAGAATGATGTCATTTTCTTTAACTTCGGTCATTTTTTTAAAAAGTCCTGTTCCAGTTTGAGGATCGCCTCTTCGTCGCGGCCTTTGATTAATTCCGCAGGCGTTCCGGCATAAAGCGTCCAGGCTTCGAGATCGGTTTTGACCAGCGACAGTGCGCCGACGGCCGAGCCTTCGTGCAACGTCACTCCCGGTAGAATCACGCTGCCGGCGCCCACAATACAATGTTTGCCGATTTTGATATCGCCGTACTCCACATTGCCTTTAAATTTCGCGTCGACGAGGGGAGTGGCGAGCCCCGCCATGTAGTCATCGCTTCCCGCGGCCAGCGTGACGTTGGGTGCGAGCGTGGAAAAGGAGCCAAAGCTCACGGCGCAGTTTTTCCCGCCGATAATCTTGGCGCCGGCGGAGATATGCACATAACTGTCGAGTTTGAGCGCGGTGGAAATGTAAGTGAAGTCATCGATGATGACGTTATCGCCGATCTCCACCAGTTCGGGATAGCGAATGCGCACGGTTTTGCCGATGATGACATTCTTGCCCATGCGCTTGAGCTTTTTTAAATCGAAAAAAATATTACTTTGATCGCTCATGTTTCAGGTACCAGTCTATCGTTGTGTCGATGCCCTGTTCAAGCGGTGTCGGTGGCGCCCAACC
>JANMVK010000583.1:0-3052 GCA_031392725.1 Pseudobdellovibrionaceae bacterium | reverse complement strand
CGATTGGGCCAAGGACGAATGGCTGGCCGTCGGCAACTGGTACCCCGTCTATGGAAAAATGAATTTGTTCGACATGGGAATTTCCCAGTTCGACATCTATCTCTTAGGTGGCGCCGGACAAATCAATCTCGCAAGCAGCGGCAGTGTTCCGCTCTACACCGCGGGTGGTGGCGTGGGCTTATGGCTTACCAATCATTTCGCCACTCGTTTAGAGGCGCGCTGGCAGGGTTATCAGGACAAAGTTTATGATGGCTTCGCTTTACACAAACGTTCCGTTGATCAGACTTTATTGACCGCAACTGTGAGCTTCTTACTGTAATGAGGAAAAGACTTATGTTACGCCGATTCGCCGCTATTTTAATTTTGAGCTTTTCAAGCGCAGCCATGGCCGGCTCGTTTGATTTTTTACCCCAAGGCACCGGCGTGGAAAAAGAATTCCGCGATCTGATGAACTCAGGGAATTACAAACAAGCCCTGCTCACGTGGCCGACGGCGCATGAAGCTTCACGCTTCGGCGCCTCCACCACCGGCATCGCGACTTACTCTTACCTGCTTTATCAAAATGGCCTGCCCTACTTCGCGCTCGAAATTCTCACCAGCCAAACTCAGCCCCAGCGCATCGATGCCAATTTGCTCAAAATCTGGGACAAAGAAGTGAAAGCCTCGAGCATTATTCAAAAAGGCTTTATCACCACCAGTGGCGGCTGGCGCTCAGTGGTTAACAATGAAGACATCAAATTGCCGATCAAATCCAAAAAGGACATTTCAGCCGCGTTTGCCCGCGCCCACCGCGCGCCCGTGGACCAAATTAACCACAAGGCCCGTATCTGGTGGCAAATCGCTACCTTGGCGCCACAGATGGAGGAAGTGGATTCAGCTTTAAAAGCCACCAAATTGCTCAAGGAATCCGGCCAAACGGTGATCGGCCAGGATCAAGTGGCCTCCGCCCAAGCCCGCGCTCAATATCAAAAGGGCGATCTTGAGGCCGCACTGGCGTCCTACGCTCTGATTCCGAAATCCTCCATGTTGTGGATTGAATCGGTCGAGGAACGCGCGTGGGCTTACCTGCGCAAAGACGACTTCGACAAAGCGCTCGGCGAAGCTGTCACCTTATTGTCCCCGGCTTTAGCACCGCTGGTTGGTCCCGAAAGCTATTTTCTGGCTAACTTAATGGCGCTCAAAGCCTGTGATTATCCGCGCGTGTTTAAAAACAGCGACGCCTTTAAAAAACGCCACCGCAATCACATTGTGGATTTGCAGCAACTGGCCGACAGTGGTTCTAATAAAAATATCAACGCCATCCTCACCAAGTTTGAACAACAAGGCGTGAATCTCGAAGCCATCGGCACCATGGTGGAGTCCATTCCCCGCGCTAGTTTCCGTGATCAAAAAATTATCAAATATCTCGAGTCGCGCAAAGAAATCCTGCTTGAGCTCGACAAATCCCTGCAGGTCAGTGACTTCGCGCAAACTCTGGGCGAAAGCACTCTGCTCGCCAAAACCATGGGCTCAGCCAAGGCTAAAGCCGACCGCTATAAGCAACTCACCGTTCAGCGCCTGCGCGTTCTGGCTGCCGCGGAACTCAAAGAGTATAAAATTATTTTAAACAAAATGCACATTGTGGAAGCCGAAGTGATTCAGCGCCTGCATGTGGACGAAAGCCTCAAAGGCGAACGCAGCAAGCTCTCCAAAAATGACGACAACGGCGACGTGCTGGTGTTTCCGTACAACTCCGATGAAGTTTGGTTTGATGAATTGGACAATTACAAAGCACGGGTCAAAGACTGCCCGACGCTTAAGGGAGCGAGTTTATGATTCGCAATACAATTGGCGTCCTCTTGGCCTCGATTTTTTTAAGCGCGTGCACGGTCACCAACCCGCCTCTGACGGGTGAGACCAAGGTTCCGCCGCCCGCCGTCTCGCCTAAGCTCGGCCCCAAGACTTTTGAAAAGGCCTTTGGTTTTTCCAAATCAGAAGCCACGCAAGAGCAGAATAAATTTGATGAAAACACCGTGTCGGTGTTCTTTCAGGTCACCAAGGACGGCAACTCAGTTAACGATTTAAAGGTGCAAGACCTTTTAGTTAAGGAAAATACTATTCCCGTATCGCCTTTCACTCTCACTGCCGATCAAGAACGTTCCAATCAAGTGGCTGACATTGTCTTTGTATTGGATGTCACCGGCACCATGGTCGATTGGATCGCCACCGCCAAGGCCCGCATTCAAGAATTTATTAGAACCTCGAAGTATCACACCCGAATGTGCATCGCCACTTTTGGTGATGCCACCGTAAAACCCTGCAGCCGCTTTTTTGATATCAATCCCAAAGATCCGGCCACCAAAAGACAGGTGGAAGAACTTTTATCCGAGCTGGCTCACATCACCGCCAACCGCGGCGCCGGCCAAGATCCGGGATGGCCTGACCTTGATGAAAATCCCATGGGCGCGTTGATTGACGCCACTAAGGCTCCGTGGGGACCTGATTCCCAACGGTTTGCCATATTGGTCACCGATTGGGGATTTTTGTACTCACCCAATAACCAGGGACAAATCGGCGACAAGGCGCCGACCATGAAGCAAGTGAATGACGCCCTCAAAGCCTCGCAGATGAAAGTGTTCGCCGTGGCCCGCACGAGTCACACACACAAAGGCAAACATTTAGTTTGGGACGGATTCAATACGCCTTTTCAAGGCGAGCCCAGCATTGTCGAGGCCAGTGGCGGCGAGTTTTTTAGCTTTGACAAAGTCTTGCGCCGGGAAATTTCTCTCGACCAAGTCTTGAAGCGAATCACTTTGCGCATCAACACCACCTACAAACTCACTTACGTGGTCGACCAGGTTCAGGGTCTCGATCCCACTTTGCCGGTCGCACAACGCAATGTGGACATTAAATTGGCGGATGCCGCCAAGGGTACGGCTAAGAAATCCTCCACCCTGAGCAGCATGCCCACCGGCCGCGCCAATTACCAACAGACGTTTAAAATTTCTGATCAAAATATTCAGCAGGGGACTATGCAGGTCTTTATGAGCGACAAGGAAGTCGCCGCTTCTGA
>JANMVK010000575.1:0-2306 GCA_031392725.1 Pseudobdellovibrionaceae bacterium | reverse complement strand
GCGCACGGCCGCGATATTTCCGCTGAACTCCCAGCGGACCGGCTCATAGGAGGACAGGACAATGTCGACGGAGAGGGGTGCCAATGAAGACGCGAGAGTGACACCCTGGTAGGTGATAAAGCGGCTGGTTACACTGCTGGTGGCGTTGGACGCATTGTACATGATGAACTCATAGCGGCCGCCGTTGCCGTCTATGTTGGTCGAGACCACGGATTCTTGAATTGCGGTCGCGGAACAGCCGGATTGGACCGGATCCAACACCGGTCCTGTATACTCAGGATAGTTGCAACTGCCGCTGTACTCCACGGCGTAGGATTCGTTATTGTAAATTAAAGTTTCGGCCTGAAACTCATGAGTCACTTCGGACGCGGGCACTTCGACATAAGTGGAAAGGTCCGCGCACTTGCTTTTGGTTAGAAAGAACCGGCCGGAATGGGTCAACAAAATCGAGGACTCCACTTCGGTGGGGCAGGCGCCGGCGGGATCCCGGTGGACATAGGTTTTGCCCGAGTAGCTGTCGCCGTTGTTTTGGGTGATGGACGAATTCGTGGCCTTGTCGCTTGTGCTCACTTTTTTGGTGCAGGCCGTGAACTGCGCGAGGGCAAGAGTCACCGGCAAAATGTAATTTAATAAATTTCCATGCCCCATGATCATTAGGATCACATAGAGTTTCACATCAATGCAGTGACAAATGTGGGCAGTTCCGTCCCATAATGAGACCGCCATCTTCCAAATTCCTTGAGGAGGCGAAATAATGAAAACAATGAACTATCAAGAGTGGATCAAACAGGCGGACATGGACTTGCGCGCGGGGCGCGGAGATCAGATGGCTCACAGCCTGAACCAGCTGACATTTTCCACTATTCCTCGTCTCTGGCGAAAACAGGTCGCTTCAATTTGCCGAAGGGCCGGACTGTTTGCCGACGGCTTGCGCTTGCTCACTCCGCTTATTCATCCCGACCGCAATAAATGGGGAGCTCCGGCCACCGCCGAGGAGCAGGCCGAGTATGGCGTTTTACTTTTGAAGTACGGTTCTGCCCGCGAGGCCATGTCGTTGCTGAATCAAATCCCGGCGAAATCTCTTCCGGAAGTCCATATGTATAGGGCATTTTGCCATATGGCCGAGTGGAACTATGCCTCTGCGGCGGCGGATCTTCATTCGTACATTTATTCCAATCCCTCACTTTACCAGGCCCTGATTGCCAAAGTGAATTTAGCCGCGTGTTTGGTGTCCATCGAGGCCTACGACGAAGCCATGGATCTGTTGAACCGGAACATTCAGCTCGCCCTGTCGGAGGGCGCGCGCCGCTTGGCCGGAAACTGCTATGAGCTGCGGGGGCAAATTCATTTGCTTCGTGGACATTGGATCCTGGCGGAAAATGACTTAAATGAAAGCGCCAAAATTTTTATTCAAGACTCAAGCCCTGACCAGCTATTTATTAAAAAATGGAAAGCTGTTTTAGTCGGATTGCAATCCGGTTCGCTCGCGGAATTGACTGAGGTCAGAGTCGAAGCCAGTCAACGTTCCCATTGGGAAAGCGTCCGCGACATCGACCGTTTTTGTTTAAAAATTAAATTTGAGCCGCAACTTTTTAAGCATTTGGTTTTTGGAACGCCCTATGCCCCTTTCCGCGAGCGCGTATTGCGGGAGTTGAATCAGGATAAACCCAATTCGGCATTTCAATTCGGTCATGCGCAGGGACCTAAGGTGGTGGTGGCCACAGGCGAGCTTGCCAATGGCACTACCGATCGGGTGGAGCGGCAAGCTCTGGCCGTCATCGCCAGCCTGAGCCGCGATCTGTACCGGCCGCGGCGGATCGGAGAACTGTTTGGAGACCTGTGCCCGGATCAACATTTTGACATCTTCACATCCCACAACCGGATTTTAAAAATATTCAGCAGGACCCGGCAATGGCTGCGGCAAGCTGATGTCCCCCTAATGCTGATCAATGAAAATGGCGCTCACCGGCTGAGCATGTCGGGGCCGATGTGCCTGGAACTGGAATTTGACCGTGCCGGATCGCCCGATGTTGTTCTTGAAAAGTTGAAACGCCGGTTTGGGCGAAATTCCTTTACCACCGCGGAAGCGTGCGGGGAGCTCTCAATTTCCCGGCAGAAATTTCAACGGTGGTTCTCAAGTCAGCCGGCGCAAAAAGTCGCCAAAGTTTCCAAGGGACCGCTGACTCAATACCGGCTGTTCGCCGCCTAGTTGCCGAGTTCGGTCCCGTGACAAATGATCGGGCCTTCCGCATAGCCCATAACTTCGTGCGGCACTTTAAAAGTGGCGAAGCTAAAACCATCTTTTG
>JANMVK010000560.1:0-7432 GCA_031392725.1 Pseudobdellovibrionaceae bacterium | reverse complement strand
ACGGATAGCTGACTTTCACGTTTACCCCTCCACGCGGTTGCGGGAATTTCCAATTCATCATTTTCTGCGAAATACAATCCTCCACGGGGCGGTCGTTGAGTGACGAGCGTCCCACGCGCGAGAAATTTAAATTGCCCGCGCCGTTCACTTCAAAATTCATCGTCACTTGACCGATCAACGCCTGGTTGCGCTTCAAACCTTCTTCATAACAAGCGCGCACCTGGCTTAAGTAGCGCATGATAGTGGCTTGAATCTGCGAGCGGTCGAGCCCTTCGTCGACTTTAGCGTCCTTCGCGAGCGGAATGGCCGAGAGAGTTCCCGAGCCCACGCCACCGAACGCCGTATCGCCGTAGCCGCCCATGCCGCCGCCAACACCTTTAGTGCCGACGCCGCCGAGACCGCTTAAGCCCGTATTGCCAAGAGTGGTTTGATGAAGTCCGCGGCCCATGCCCGCGACCAATTCCCCGCCGCTGCCCTCGGTTCCACCCGGGCCGACGCCCGGACTTTTTTGCGCGGTGGGAGTGGGCAATCCGCCAACGGCTTTTCTAAAATCTTTTCTTCCTAACAAGCCCAAAAAGCCCAACTGTTTGGCCACGACTTTTTTGGCCTGTAATTTAGGATCCGGCGGAATGCGGTCTTTTACTTCGGCTTTCACCGGCGCCGGCGGTGGTTTGATAATCACCGGCAGCGACTCGAGCAGGTCGGCCTTTTTCTCTTCCTCAGTCGGATTGGGCAGATTCACCACCACGCCGACAATAATAGTCGACAGCAGCAGAGCCAACAAAGCTCCCAATAGCCTAGGGTCATGGTCTTTGACGAATTTAGGTTTGGCGACCGCAACGGCTGCAGTGCTGGCCACTTCGATAAAATAAATGTCGGATGCCGATTCGAGTTTGTAACGGGCGCCGTCTTTCTCCAAACGGCAGTCTCTCAAAGCGCGAAGGTCGACCACGCCGTTTTGAAAGCGCAAATTGAATTCAAAGCGCGAAGGTTCCGCCGGGATATAGGCGCCGGAGGCCTTCCGCAACTTTTGCCGCTGATTCAGCGATTCTTCGCTGACAAAACCAAAGCGGTCATGAAACGAAATCACCTGGGCGTCAGGCGACTCCGGGAACGCACGCAGCGGCAGTCCTTGCTCACTCGTTATTCGAATCACTTTTTCTTCTCCTGTTTTTCGGTCGTGTCAGAAGCAAAATGATCATCGAAATCGGGACGCAAACGCAACACCCCCCAGCCTTCGCCGGGCGCATCGCCGGTCACCACGCTGTAGTCGGGCCGGTAAACTTCACCTTCAACCACTTGCGAATCAAAATTGTGGGCGCGGTTTTTCTTGGGGTCCACTTTGGTTTTAGCGGGCGGCGTGGCCGCGAACGCGGTCCAGGATAGCAGTCCTAATATAATGATCGCGTGTTTAATCATTGAACCCCGCCTTCCATGTCCTGCAAACGGCCTTTGGCGTATCCCGCTAAACGGGGCCGCCCCTTGGATTCAAAGTGCGCTTGCAACTGTTCAAAGTGGCTGCGGGCAAAGGGCTCCTTTTGAATTTCCGTGATAATCGGCTGCCAATCGAATGCCAATGGCTTGGTTTTCTCAGCGGCGGATAAAGGGGGATCAAAGTTCCAAGCTTGAACCGCGGGCGCGGCCTCGGTGATTTGATCGGCCACTTCCTGCCACTGCTGCGCCTGCTTTTCAAAAGGTGAGGCCATGGTCTGAATTTGCGCGGTGACTTCTTTTAGAGTCTCTTCATCTAAACCTTCAGGGATGGGAGTGGCGCGGATTTGCTTGGCAAAATCCGAGTAGGACTCCGCCACTTTAGCGGCCGTGACCTTGGCCAAGTCATTTGGCGCCCCGGCTTTAAAGCAATTGGCTTGTGTGCCCAATGCTTTCAACAGGGCCACGCGTTCTTCAAATTTCTTTTTACTCTTGGCGCCGGTGAATTGAATTTTACTTTGGCGCAAATTAGTTTCTTTCATTTCGCGCAAATGAATCTTCTGCCAGCCGGTGCCGCCGGGTCCGCAGTACTTAGCCAAAAGGCCTTCGCTGACTTTGGAGTTTTGCTCCTCATACAAGTCGGCCGCGATTTTCAATTTCATATTCTCAGACCAAGCCACATTCAAAATCTTCTCATCAACGAGGCCCGCGTCTTTAAACGTCATATAAATAAGGACCTGTTCGGGCTCGGTCATTTTTTGCTTAGGCAGTTCGCGCATCAATTTACTTAAAATGCGGTTGCGCTCCTTGAGCTCGCCCTGCAATTCATAAAGCAAAGCCACTTTCATCCAAGCCATTCGGTCGTCCACTTTTACGGTTTTTTCCATCATCCGCGCGCTCTCGCCGAAGCGTCCGGCCACTTCCAACTGGCGGGTCAGTTCTTTTTCATCGCCTTGCGCTTTTAGGACCGTGATCAAAGTGCCCTGATTGCGCAACTTGCTGGCCAGGGACCGGGCATTGTCGCACGACGTGGGCGTGAATTTTTTCTCCAGGCAAAATTGCGTGAAAGTTTGCAAGCTCGGCGCATCTAGGGCCAACACGGCTCCTTCAAAACGGGCTTTTTCGTTAATGCCTTTGAACTCAACCGCGCGCTCGCCCTCGCCCTTCCAGCGGGAAGTCAGCAAGGCAATCTGCGCGAAATCTTTTTGAATGGCCAAGACATCCAACGTTAAATCCTGGCTCAGGCGCTGAAAGTCGTCTTTTTCTTGAGTGCGTTCCTGAGCGAGGCTCAAGAAGATCGGTAAAGCTTCGGCATAATTCTTTAACTCATAATTGGCTTTGGCGCGCTGATAACGCATCGGACGGGTTTGCGCCTTGGTCAACAACTCCAGAGTTTTGGAAACATCGACCACGCTCTGCCAGTCTTTTGCTTGGCGCGCGAGTTCCAGCTTGGTTTTGACCAAACTGATTTCCATTTTCGTATTGCGCACTTCCTGGGCCAAGGCGATCCACTGATCCACTTGCGGCCGCTGCAAGTTGGGATCGTTGTGCGCCGCCAGCCAGCCGCTCATGGCCTGATTGGTTTCCTCAAGTGTGGGGAACAAAAGAATCATGGTGGTCACACCCTTGGCCAGCAGTCCGCTGTAGCCGGGCTTGTTGGCGCGACGGTTGCCGTCCCACAGGTGGACCAACCGGAACAATTTATCCTTGGCGGTTTTTTCCACGGTTTCATTTTTAAACTTTACGCCGTCGCGGCGAAGACTATTAATCTTGGCTAACTGTTCGGCAATTCCATCCACGCTGAGCGTGTCATGAGCCGCATCCAAAATGGCGACCGAACGCTCTAAATTGGGATCCTTCTTGTTCAAATACTCTAGCGCCAAGGCGTAATCACCTTTGCGGTCGGCCGCTAAATAGGCGTCGGCCAGCTGACCGTGGTATCCCGTGCGCTTATACTGATCTTCCAATTTCTCGATCAAAGCGATTTGACTGCGCACCGGTTTTTCATCGCGCGACAAGAACAGCACCAAATCGCGCAACAAATCGTCGCGCTCTTTATCCACGGCCAGCGTTATGCTCATTTGCAAAATCTGCGAGGCCTTCGCGGCGTCGCCCATGCGGTATAAAGTCCAAGCCGAGCGGTACATGATATAGGAACGGAGCGAGTCTCGATCAGCCAAAGGCAAAGCCTTGGCATAGAGGTCGGCGGCCTCCCGGATGGAGGCGCTGCTGTTAGACAGCTCGAGTTGTTCCGCCCAATGGAGCGCGGACTCACGGCGCAGTCGCGCATCGCCCGGTGACTCAACAATTTCTTTCCATAATTTTATCGCGGCTGGCATTTGCGCCTTAAAACTATGGAGCCGCGCTAGCTGAAAGCGCACGCGCTGGCTTTGCGCGGGCTTTAGCGCCGGCAAAGCTTCCCTATATAAGGTCATGGAGCGGTCACGGAAGCGGTCCGCCTTTTGATTGTCGGCGGCCGAGGTCTTGGTGTCGGCATCAATTTCGATGGCGGCATCAAACAATAAATCAGCCAAACGCAGAGTCACCGGCTGGCGCTCGGGGTCCTTAGGACCCAAAATTTGTAATACTTCTTCGGCTTCCGCGATCAGATCACGCGCCTGAATGGCATGGGCGGCGAAGCCGCAATATGCATTCACCACCACCAGTAGAATTAATTTTTTCATTTACCGGCTCCGTTGACGACGGCCAGATGAACCGAGGCGTAGCCTTGGGAGTTCACAATGCCGATCAACTGCGAAATCAAAACGCTCGAGAGACCACGGTCCGCCTGCAGATGGATATCACCTTTAAAGGCCTCAGTCTTATGGCGTTCCTGCCAGCCGTCTTTCATATCCACTAAACTTTTCACCAAAGCCTCGGGCCTAGCTAGGACATCCTGGATTTTACCCATGGATTTTTGATCGACCAGAATTTCGGTTTCGGTCACGGTCAACAGCGGCGCATCGATGGGAGCCGCAGCACTCACCGCGGCGGGCAGCACGATTCCCTTTGTCATCGCCATGACTTCAGGCGAATTGGAAAAACTTTGCAGCAAAAAAATCACTAGCAGAGAGAACATATCGACCATGGAGGTCAGCATCAGGCCGACCACGATCACTCGTTTGGTTTTCTTGGTCTGGTGTTTGCGCGCCAACAGGCGCTTGGTGAACAACGACGGCTTAAGAGGTGTGTTTAAAATCATATTAGTTCCTCACCGGCACGACGGCCAAAGCGGAAACGCCATATCCCTTTAAAATATCCAAAATTGTAATGAGCTCGGCGTAATCAACAGTGGCGGTCGGAATCACCCGCGCCGACACCTGAACCTCGGTGCCGCTCGATAAAATCAAATTCTGAACCTGAGCCATAAATTGAGAGATGCGCGCTTTAGCGTCCATGGTGGCGTCACTGCGGATTTCCATGGCCGAAATCACTTTGCCCTGTTGTTCGATCTGCACCCGGTAGTCACTCTTCCCGTTCATTCGCACTTCGACTTCAACGGGATGATTGTTGTCCATGCCTTCGGTGCCGAACAATTGGTGAAGTTGAATGGAACCGACTTCAATCCAAATTGCCGTCATCAGCAGAAAACAAATGCACATCGACAGCAAATCGATAAAGGGAACCAAGTTGATCTCACCGTCCAGGCTCCGTCTGCGGCCCGAACCTCTGGATGGACCGCCAATGCCCGCCATAATTAGGCGTTGGCCTCAGGACGCGTGGTCGCGCGGGTTTTTGTCCCAGCGGCGCCGCGGTCAAAAAAGAAAATCAAGTCGTGATAAACTTCAGCGGTCTTCTGCGTGATTTCGTTCACGATATGATCGGTTTTATTTTGATAGATCGCATACATCACCAGGGCCGGAACCGCCACGATCAGGCCGAAGGCCGTGCAATTCATGGCTTCGGCAATCCCCTTACTGAGTAAGGTGGCGCGGTCCATGGGGTTGGCCTGGGCCACCGCCGCAAACGAGTGAATCATCCCCGCAATGGTGCCGAGCAAACCCACCAGAGTGGCGACGTTACCGAACATGGATAAAAATGCCGTACGGCGGTCGACCTTGTGAATGGCTTTGCTAAGTTCCTCGTCCATTCTTGCTTGAATCTCTTCCTCGCCGCCGCCCCTGTGCATAATCTGACAACCTTTGATCAGCACCGGGCTCAACGGATTCTTGGACGTGAGCGCCAGTTTTTCCGCTTGCTGAAAATCACCGCGCATCAGCGCCTCGCGGACTCCCGTGAGCCAAGCTTCAGGAATTGGTTTTACGTTCAGGTACAATGAGTAATAGCGTTCGACGATAAACGCTCCCGCTAGCAGACCAAAAGCCAAAATCACGAACATGAATGGTCCGCCTTCGCGGAATGCCTGCACTAAAACCATGATCTTCCCCCTGTCCCACGTAACTCATGTCGGCGTGGAGTGAAAATCATAACCAAAGATTGTCGATTTCCTAAAAAAGAAATTTAAGGGGCGCATTGCGTAATGCTGACAGAATCTGTAAATTTATTCTTCTTCATCGACCTGCTTCAGATGAAGCAGCACTCGTTCGGCAACTACGCGGTTCATGCCGGGGATTTTCACAAGGATTTCTATACTGGAGGCTTTCAGATCGTCGACGCTGGTGAAGGCCTTAAGTAAGGCAGTTTTTCTTTTCTCACCTAGACCTACGACCATGTCGAGTACGCTACTGATCGAAGACTCCTCGCGCAATTTGCGGTGATAAGTGATCGCGAAGCGGTGGGCTTCATCGCGAATTCCAACCAAAATGTGCAGCGCTTCGGAATTGGATTGAAAGACCACTGGATTTTGCCGGCCGGGAAGAAAAAATCTCTCCTGCGTCCCCGAGACTTCGGCGGAGGTGAAGTCGCTGGTGGTTTTGGCCTTGGCCATTCCCACGACAGCCAAGTCTCCGCGGCCGATTTCCTTCAGCACCGCAGTGGCCACATTGAGCTGGCCTTTGCCGCCATCGACCACGATCAAATCGGGATCTTCGTACTCTTCATGTTTAAACCGGCGGGTTAAAACCTCTTTCATCGACGCGAAATCATCGGCGCCGACCACGGTTTTAATTTTGTAGCGGCGGTAGTTATCTTTGCTGGGCCCGCCGTCTTCAAACACCACCTGCGAAGCCACACCCTGCGAGCCCTGGAAATTGGAAATGTCGTAACACTCAATCCGGTGAGGCAAATCCTTGAGGCCGAATTTTTGCTGAATTTGTTCGAGGCCTTGAGCCTGGCGATCCGCCTTGCTAACCGCGTCTTTGAAGTGTCCTTGCGCATTTTGGATGGCGAGATCCATCAGCTTTTTGCCTTCGCTACCGGTCGCCACCGTGACCTTGGCCTTTTTCCCTTGCCGTTCAAAAAATACCGCCTGCAGAAGTTTGATCATGTCGTTGCCCAAATCCACGGGCAGGATAATTTCATCAGGCACCATATTGTCCATGTAATATTGATTGAGAAATGAGGTGAGCCAATCCTTCACTTCCTCACCGTCGGAGGTGAAATCAAACTTGTTCATAAAATATGGCCGCGAGCCGGTCACCCGTCCGCCGCGCACAAAAATGGTTTCAATCAGAGTGCCGCGCTCATCGCCGAAAAACGCCACCACATCGAGATCGTAATCTTTTTTGGTGGAGACCACGGTCTGCCGCTCCCAAATTCTTTCAATGGCTTGAATCGAGTCGCGTAATTTAGCCGCCCGTTCAAATTGCTCCTCCCCAGCCGCGCCTTTCATCTTCGAAGTCAAATTGGTCAACACCTTGGTGTTGCGGCCCTTTAGAAACTGCAAAGCTGAATCAACCTCGGCGCGATAGCCGGTGGAGTCCACGTACTTCACACAAGGAGCGGTGCAGTGGCCGATTTGGTAGGAGATACAGGGCCGCGTGCGCGACTTTAAAAAACTATCGGTGCAATCGCGGATTTTGAAAGTGCGATTCAGGAAACGGATGCTTTCCCGCACGCTGAACGCCGAAGAAAATGGTCCAAAATAAATTCCGCCGTCGGC
>JANMVK010000551.1:0-6406 GCA_031392725.1 Pseudobdellovibrionaceae bacterium | reverse complement strand
TAAACGCCATTGCAATCCGAGTAGCGCACGCCTTCGCTGCTTTCGCATTTCATGGCTTCTTTTTTCGCGGCTTCCTTTTTTTCTTCGGGTGTCATTGGAGGAATCGCCGGTGGCGGAGGGGCTCCGCCGCCTTTGTCTTTAGCTTCGTTGCCAGATTTACATGCTTCCGCGGCTTGGCCGGCTAAGGGAGCTGCGGCCGCCGCTAAGTCCGCCATTTTGGGATCTGTTTCTTGCCCGCATTCCGCGGGATCGGGATTTTCCGGTGGATGTTGTGGCGGAACGGTGGACGAGTGCTGAGTGTCTTTGGTTTTTTCTTGGTTGCAGGTCTGTGTGCATTTTTGTTTGGCGGCTTGGCATTTGCCTTTAGCAGCGTCTAAATTTTGTTTTTGATTTTGGATCCGCGGGCAAAGATTTCCCGCACCCCGGTCTCCTTGACCGCCGTGAGCCCCGTCTTGAGCTGTGCCTCCCGCATTGTGGGCTTGGCCCGCTTTCTCCGCGGCTTCTGCGGCCGTTTTACACTCTTTGCCGGCGTCCTTGGCCGCCTTCGAGCACTTCGCCTTCTCACCTGAGGCGAAGGCAGAGCTCGGCCCCAATATAAGGATCGCACCAAAGATGAGTTTTAAAAACACTCCGCCCATAACTTCGTTATTCGCAAGATCCGGACCTGGCTAAATCCTCACCTGCTCCTTCCCAATGTCGAAGTCCTATTCGGCATATGCAAGGCGGGAACATATGTCTAAATGTTAGTGTCCCAGAGTGACCGTCTCACTGTGAGACGAGACACTCGAGAGCAAATCTACCCACAGTACATCCGCCTCACTTCTTATTTTTTCGGCACGTTGTTAATTCCCATTGGGAATTCGCGGTTTGTTCTCTAACATGAAATCAGATACCGAAGAGTCCAAAAGTTAGACAAGCGGGACGTACTGTTGAACCTCACGTATGCGGGAAAAAAGCTTGGAATTATTTTGCCTAGGGGTGGGGAATGAGTATGCCTAAAATGTTAGTCCTAATATCTATCCTTATATCTGGTTTGGCGCACGCCCAAGACCGCTCTCCGATTGGAGATGCGAAGTGGATGGCTGAGCGCTTAAGCGGGGTTAAAATTTCCGCTGACAATCCATTGCTCACGCAAATGGCCGCCAGAATTTCCGCGAACGACCGCGCCGGTGCCGCCGCTTTGGCCACCGCCTTGCCGCAATTTTTAAATGTAACGGTAAAACAGTTCGGAGCTCAGATGTCCTCCCGCGAGGAAACCATCCGTGAGCCGCTGAATGATTTCACCGCCACTATCATGGGTGTTACCCGCGATGGAACGGATGCACGGCAATTGTTGTACGGTGACTTCTTATATGCCGCTGATCCTGCCAGGATTCCCGCCGGCATCACCATTCCTTCAGTTTTGGTGACGGACAGGCTTCGTAGCAACGCACACTACGCCGCTCTTGAACGCGCGAATCTGGATGTTGGCGCCACCTTGTTGCGGGTCGACGGCCAGCAAATTGCCAATAGCGATACGACTTCAATTCCGAATCCGGATCCCGCGGGTATTTTGACCTCACGGGCCTTTATCGCGGCTCACGCCATCGCCGGAACCAACCGCCGTTTGGTGGAATACACCTTCCGTGAATTTATGTGCCTGCCGATCGAAGGCTGGGCCGACACTCTCGGTTCCGATTTTCGCATTGGCCGTGACGTGGACCGTTTTCCGGGCGGCGACAACAATAAATTTTTGACTACCTGTAAGGGCTGTCACTCCATGCAGGATGGTTTCCGCGGAGCTTTCGCGAAGTGGGACTTTGCCGACAACTCGGCCGTGCACGTCGACAACGGCGTGACCACGGGCGGACTGCAACCGCGCCTCGACAACGGTGTCATATATAAGTTGAACCGTCCTGACTTCGTTCAATACGCCGGTGGTTACAGAACATCGGATGATTCCTTTGTGAACAACGCCACCCGCGGCGCCAATGCTTACACGCTTGGCTGGCGCGAACCGGCTCCCGACACCTCGGCGCTCAGCGGCCGCACCAACGGCGTGCATGCTTTCGGCCGCTTGATCGCGGGCTCCAAGCGCTTTCCCCAATGTATGGCCAAGCGCGTGTGGGCTTCAGTTTGTCACAATGAATTGAGCTCGGCGGAGATGGAATCCATCTACGTGAGCATGGGGCTTAATTTTGAAAATAACGGCTACAATCTGAAAAAGCTTTTTGAAGCGGTAGCCATTCACCCGAAATGCCGGTTGTAGGAGGAGCGCAAATGAAAAACTATAAACTCACTTACAAATGGCAAAAAATCGTAACCATGGTGGCCGCAATGTTCGGCCTCGGCACTCTCGGCTTTAACTGCGCGCCGAGCCTGTTTGAAAACGCCGACTACAGCTATTTAAATAATGGAGCCACGTCGTTTGACACCTTTGGCGATTCAAAATTGTCGCCGTGGGTTCTGCAGAACACCGGACAGGTGCTCGAGACGTTTGCCTCGGTCAGCGGTTTCTCCGGGGCCATCACGGCCAACCAGAGAGCCGAGTATGACGCCCGCACGGGTTCGTTCTCACAGACCGATAAAGTCAGCGACATCAATGCGCCTCTGCAACTCGGCAGCACTTCGCTCGCGGGGGAATTTTGCAGCAGCATTATCGCGCGCGAATCCGCGGCCGGCGCCGCTCGCCAATTTTTCAACGGCGTGAATTTCGCGGCGGCACCTTCGGCCGGCAACGCCGGAACTTTTAGCAGTTCAATCGTAGCACTCGGCAACGGATTCTGGGGACGCCCCCCGAATCCCGAGGAAGCCGCGATTCTAAATGCGTACTATAACGACTTTGTGGCCACCGCGGGAACGCAAGCGGCGCAAACTCGAAACCTTTATTTGAGCACTTGCTCAGCGATGCTGGCGTCTTTCGACAGCATCACCTACTAGGGTTGGGGGAATTTGTATGGGTAAAGTAACTAAAAAAGAAATGCCAATGTGGGCAAAACTAGGACACGCCAAGCCGACGACCCGGCGCGAGTTCTTGGGTTACGGAATGATTCCCTTCGCGGCATCGACTTTGTTTCCGGCAGCACTGCAAATGTTGTTCAGCCCTGAGGCTCAGGCCGCCGAGTGCGCCGTGCCTTCCAATACTCTGTCTTCATTCATCACTGTCAATTTAGCCGGTGGCGCTTCCATGTCTTCAAATTTCCTCGCGCGGGACGCCAACGGTGCATTGCTGACTTCGTACACCAAAATGGGCTTAGGAAACAACGCGGGCGCCAACGCGCTCGTGGTCGACACCGAATTCGGCGTCGCCAGTTTTCCCACCGCCAACGGTGCCGCGATTTCTCAGCTGGTTGCGGGTATACGCGCGAACGCGGACGTGGCGACATTGGCCAACACGGCCTTTATCTCAGTTTGCGTTCAATCACAGGACGACACGTCCGCTAATAAGTTCGATGCCTCGGGCTTGGTTTATAAGGCCGGCTTGGTGGGCGGACTGGTTCCAAACTTAGGATCCCGGCAGAGTAACACCGGCATCGGCCAACTGTCGTCGCTGATCACGCCGCCGCCGCCGCTGATTGTGCGCAGTTTTACTGATATTCAAAATTCCATCGGATACACGCGTTCCATTCAGACGTCGCTTAGCGTGGCGCAGAGGCAAAAGCTGGCCAACTTGGTCGGCAATCTCAGCACTTCTCAAGCGCGCAAGCTCGCGGCCGTAAATAATATGGCCGGCGTGCAAGATCTGGTGGCGTGCGCGGGAATTAAAAACGTGGAACTGATCGCCGGCGCGGCGATTGACCCGGTGGCGAATGCCGCCGTGGCCACACGCTGGGGAATTAACGCCGGCACCGCGGCCAACAATGAAGCCCGCGTGTTCGCCTCGATGGTGTACAACGGTCTTCTCGGCCAAGCGGGCTCTATTAATCTCGAGCGCGGCGGCTATGATTATCATGACGGCACCCGCACCAACGGCGACACGAAAGACCGGGAAGCGGGCCAGTTGATCGGCCGCATTCTCGACACCGCTCGAATTTTAGGTAAGAAAGTTATGATCTATGTCACCAGCGACGGCTCGGTTGTAAGTAATGAAGCGGCGGCCCCTGGCGCCCCATGGACTTCTGACCGCGGCGGCGCCGGAATGGCCTTGCTGTTCATGTACAGTCCCACCGGACGTCCGGCGACGAGCGGTTTCCAAATCGGAAACTACACGACCGGCCAAGTGGCGAATGAGAAAACCGCGGTTGGCAACAGTCCGGAACTCGCTTCGCAAGCGGTGTTCGGAAATTGGTGCAAATTCAGCGGTAACATGGCGGCATATACGAAAGTGATTCCAAATGCGGCGCTGTCGGGTACGATTTTAGATGGCGTGATTAAGGTAGCTTAATATGGGGCGGCCGCATAGGCGGCCTTTCCAAAAATTAGTAATTCCCATAGGTGGACCGTGGCTAATTTGTTTGGATATATAGTTGTAATGGCTGTGATGGTGGTCAGTTTTCAAAACTGCTCCATGCAGAGCACGCATGAAATCAGCGGAAGTCTTTCGGCCAAGACTTGCGAAACCATTTTGAAAAATACTTATAGAGAGACTTACTATTCGACCTTCCGCACGAGCTGCGTGAGCTGTCACGCCACGGGCGGCGAGGCGGGCTCTGGCCGCTGGTTCGCCTCGGCTAATTTCGAGGAAGGTTACGGGTATTTTAAAAGTTTGGGCCGTTCGAAAATTGAATCGCAAGCCCTCAACGCCGGCCACAAGGCCCCCAACACGGGCCCGCACCACGCCGCTATGATCAACGGCGCCCAGAATGCCTGGGCTCAGGCGGACGCGATCAACGCCCAATGTGAGCAAGCGGCCAGCGCCGCCATCGACACGATTTCCAAAGTGTTACCCGCGACGGTTTACTCAGTGGCCACTCCGCCCGCCGACGGCGTCGCTTGGCCGCGCCTGACCTTTAATCTTATGTCTGAAATCCAAGACAACGCTTTAAAAAACCAAATTGGTTTAACCATAAGCCTGGAAGTGCGCCGCGCGCGCATGACCGGCAGCACGACCGATGTCGGTTACGAATTTAGAAATCCGCGCGCGCTGGTGGCCGGCAATCCGCTGCCCACACTTCGCATTAAAACCTTAAAGCTTCTCAAGAACGGTTTGGTCATGACGGATTTCACCACTTACGACAATTTAAATTTCGTCGCGGGCCCCAATGCCGCGGGAGCCGCGGTTGAGCAAGTGATGCAAGTGGGTTCCAACGGTTTGATGGTGACCTCGCCGATCGCGAACACCGATGCCTTCGTGATCCGCATCGGCGGCGTTTACGACGCCACCGGATCACCCATTGGCGGTGGCCAGCCGACCGATCCTGTCGGTCCCGGATTGCCCACACGCGTGACTTATAATGAATTGGCCGGCGGTAACAACACGCTCAACGTATTCGTACGGAACTGTAACGGCTGCCATGGCGCCGCCAACCCGGCGGGCGGATTGAACCTGACCACATTCGCCACCACTTCACCGTTGGCGCAGACCATTCAAGCCCGGATGAATAATATGGCCAACCCGATGCCTCCCTCTGGCATTTTAGGGGGCACTGCGGGCATCCGCGACCGCGAGCTGGTCAATATATGGATTAACTCCGGGGCGCCTCAGAACTAACCATGACTCGACGCGAATGTGTGGAAAAACACACTGAAATCAATGCGTTATCTCGTTTTGAGCTATTGATTTAATGTGGCGGCTATGAGATCCTAATTGTGTTCCGTGGGCCCCAACCGACCTGGTTGGGGAAGGAATAAAAGGCCAAATAAAATGTCTGTGGAAGAGAGCTGTTGTTTATGCAGAATGCTCGCGCTTTCAGACGTTGCCACATGTGCGGATTGATCTGCGAATCTCCCAAACCTGTGCGTCGCTGTACTCATTGCAGCAAGCCCTTCGCGCCGTTTTATTACTTTAATGACCAGTTCACCCCGGTGCAGGCCGAAGGTGGCCTCAGGCCCCCGGATATGGAGAACCAATGGCGTCCACTGCAAGGGTTGACGGCCTATTGGCAAACTGATTAAGTCGGCGGATGCCGATCACCCTGGATGATATTTACGCCGCCCGCAAACGTATCGCAGGCAAAATTCAACAGACACCAGTGAGCACCAGCCGTTCGGTTTCCGAACGCTTAGGCGTGACGGCTTTACTAAAATTAGAAAACCAGCAAATCACGGGCAGTTTCAAAACCCGCGGCTCCTTAAATAAAATGTTGTCGTTGTCTAAAGAAGAATTGAATAAGGGCTTAGTGGCGTCTTCCGCCGGCAACCACGCTCAGGGTGTGGCCTATGCCGCTACCAGCGTGGGAGCTAAGTCGCGAGTGGTGATGCCCGAGACTTCGCCATTGATAAAAATTATGGCCACTCAGAAATACGGCGCCGAAGTGATTTTGCACGG
>JANMVK010000535.1:0-1389 GCA_031392725.1 Pseudobdellovibrionaceae bacterium | reverse complement strand
AGAAATTTTTTGATAGCGGTCTTCGCCCTCCCGGATCTTGAATTCGGCATCGACGGCAAAGCCCACATATTGGCGAAAGTCTTCCTGCCGCAGAAACAAAAAATTGAGGCCCTTTTTCTTATAAGCTTTAATGCGTTCAGGAGTGATGTCCTCGCCTTTATGGGCGACCTTAACATAGCGGTTGTCGCTAACCCGGACATAGACACTGAATTTGATTTTACGGCCATTGGCGAAATCGTCGATTCCCAGACGGGAAAAATCTCCAGGGACTTCAACTTCGGGTGGTGGAGATTTGTCGAGGAGGCGCTTGATGGTTACATTCAGCTCGCGGACGTTTTCATCTCCCGTCAAAATGAGGACCGGAGTTGAGCCGTCCATCTCCGGCAGCTTTTTGCGCGATACAATCAAGTCAAAGGCGAAGTCCATTTGAACAAGGTCGAGCGCGGCGCGGCCATTGTGGGCTGTGGTTATCACGTGGCCATCAAGTTCTAAGGCTTTTTGCACGGAATCGCGATGTTCCACATCGCTTTCGACCAGAAGAATATGAGGCATGTACTCATGTTTATAGATTAGAAATTATTTAGATATAAAAAACGTCGTGTTAGTATGACAACCAGTCAAAGGTGTACAAATAACTAAAGTTTATAACGCTAGACCCCAGCAAAAAGGGACTCTTACGAGTCCCAAATTTGAACAATTTTCGAATTTTAAAATCTAGTTACAAACCACGCCGGGGATCACGATCAGGTCGGTGATCAAAAAGTTAGTGCCGGTCGGATTGACGTTTGTGTCCAGGAAATTTCCGCCACCGGTTTGCGCCATCATTTGTAAGCGCTGCGAGGCTTGAGCATCAACCGCTCCATAATAGACGGAGTTAAAGCTGATCGAGCCGGCCGGAAGCACATTGATGATTTCCGTTACTTTAGCATTGAGAGTGGCCTGATCGACCGCAGGATTGGGCAGACCATCCGAGATAAACAGAACCATATATTTGGTATTAGCGGCGCGGCCAGTGTCGCCCACGATGTTGGCCTTAGCCGCGTTCAATGCCGCGATATAAGGAGTCTCGCCGGCGTCGCCCATGTTGCGGAACGTGGCGATGGCATTAGCCATGGAAGCCGAGTTGCCCATCGCCAGCAAAATGTTGGCGCTGTTGGAGGCGAAGGTGCTGAAGCTCCAACCGAAGTTGGGCTTGGCTTTATATGTATTATAAAAGCGCTCAATCGAGTCGCCGCGCACCACCCGGTTCGGATCACTGCCGGGCTGGTTGTTGTTGTTGCTCTTATTTGAGCCGGACACGTCGACTATAAATACCGGTTTAATCGGCAAGGTCGAACTGTGAAGTTGGTTCCTGCAGTTAGGACCACCCGTTTGCGTCACCACGCCCGT
>JANMVK010000521.1:0-1870 GCA_031392725.1 Pseudobdellovibrionaceae bacterium | reverse complement strand
CTATCACGCCAAATTTGGATTCGCCTTTGCCTCGCTGGTCATGGCGCTGGTGGGAGTTCCCTTTAGCGCCGGCCGCGCGCGCTCCGGCGGTAAGTTTGTAAATTTGGGAATTTGCCTGGCGTTGGCCTTTGTGTATTGGGTCGCCTACAGTTCGGGCCTAACCTTGGGGGTTCACGGAGTGTTACCCCCGATTTTGGCCGCGTGGGGCCCTAATGTGATCGCCTCAATCCTGGCTTTGATCCTTCTCAAACGCTTGAATCGCTAGTCAAACCGGGATTTTACGGGTATATTGGTATTCATGTCTATCCTCGAGGTACTTAAATTCCCAGACCCCCGGTTGCGCAAGAAGTGTGCAGCGGTGAAGTCCGTGACCGCTGACCTGAAAAAGTTCGCGGAGGATATGCTCGAGACCATGTACTCCTTCAAAGGCATCGGTCTGGCCGCAGCCCAAGTGGACAAGCAAGTCCGCTTGCTGGTGGCCGACACGCGCCCGCGCGAAAACGGACGTTACAAACTGGAAGAAATGACTGAGATGGAAAAAGCCGTGGCTCAGCCGCTGGTGATGTTCAATCCCGTGATTGTGCGCAAAGAAGGCAAGACCACTTACGATGAAGGCTGCTTAAGCGTTCCCACTTATTATGAGACCGTGGAGCGTTTTAATCTGATCGAAGTGAAGGCTCTTGATATCGATGGCAAGCCCATGCACTTCACCACTGATGGACTGCTTGCGATTTGCATTCAGCATGAAATTGACCATCTAGATGGAAAGTTGTTTATTGACCGCTTAAGTCCGATCAAATCCATGCGCATCAAAAGTAAAATCAAAAAATTCGGCTACCCGGATCCCAGCCAACCGACCGACGAGGCCGAGCTGGAAGAGATGCTTGCGGATAGAGAAGAACATCGTCTGTGAGCCGTGTCCGAGCGCTGTTCCTGGGCACTCCAGATATTGCCAAACATGTGCTTGAAGCCATGATTAAAGATCCACATTTTGAAGTCGTCGGCGTGATCACCCAGCCCGACCGGCCCGCGGGACGCAAATTGGAATTTCACCCATCGCCGGTAAAAATGCTGGCCAAGCCGCTGGGAATTCCGGTGCTCACGCCGGATTCGATCAACACTCCCGAAATTATGGAAGCGCTCAAAAGTTTGCGCGCGGAGGTGGCCGTGGTGGTCGCTTACGGGCAAATTTTAAAGCAGCCGTTTTTGGATTTGTACCCTGAGAAAGTCGTGAATGTTCATGCCTCCTTGCTGCCGCGCTGGCGGGGAGCCGCACCCATTCAGCGCGCGGTGATGAATGGCGACAGCGAAACCGGTGTGTGTTTGCAGGTGATGGTGAAAAAGCTCGACGCCGGGCCGGTGCTCGGCGCCCGCCATATTACGATTGACGACGACACCACCGCGGCCGATGTCTACCGCCAGTGCCAGGAACTGGGCGCGCTGTTGATATCGGTCGATCTGATGGATTATCTGCGCGGCAACCTCACGGCCATTCCGCAGGACAAGGACAAGGTCACGCTCGCGCCTAAGATCGACAAGGCCGAAGCTGAGATCATTTGGCCGTGGCCGGCGCGGCGGATTCACAATTTGGTGCGCGGATTGAACATGGGTCCCGTGGCGCAAACTCACCGCCAGGGTAAAATCCTAAAAATTCACCGCACCAAACCATTGCCGGAGAAGGTGCTGACGTCCGTGCCGGGTCAAGTTCTGAGCGTTTCCGATCAGTCCATTATTATAAATTGCGGCGAGGGCAGCTTGGAGCTGCTCGAAGTGCAGCCGGAGTCGCGCGCACGGATGCCGGTTTCGGAGTACCTGCGCGGCTATCCTATTCGAGTGGGCGACTCTTTCGGCTCGTAAAATCTCAAATTGA
>JANMVK010000486.1:0-2434 GCA_031392725.1 Pseudobdellovibrionaceae bacterium | reverse complement strand
GCCGGCATTTTTGGCGTGAACAACCTGGGCACTACGGGCTTCACCGAGAAGGTGTACGATGCCACGGGCAAGAAGGTCGTGGCGACTATCATAGTGCTTGATACAGGCATGCTGAAGAAAAACGGCGATGAGTGGGCCACCTTCCGTGACAGCTCGATTTTTAAATTGAAATCGCCCTATGAGGTGAAAGTTTTTATCGACAAGCCCGGTGAGGAATCGTGGAAAACCGCGGCTGAGTTTATTTTGCTCCATGAACTGGGGCATGTGTTGAACGTCGGCTCCAAGTTGCTCCCATTCTGGGACGACACCCCCGCGATGGATTGGAACCGCTATCCATTTTTTATGATTTCCTGGCAGCCCGGCCTGACCATCGCGCCTCGCGATGCGCATAAATATCCGTTTCGGCAAAATCTTAAATTTTATCGCGATGAGAAAATGGAAAATTCGCAAATTCCGGTGGTTTATTCGGCGCTGGCCGATTCCACCTTTCCCTCGTTGTACGCCATGAGAGATTTCAGTGATGATTTTGCCGAGAGCTTCGCGAACTACGTGCGCGAGAAAAAATTCGGGCGCGCGCCGATGACAATTGAAGTGCGCAAGAACGGGCAATTGATTCAAACCATTCCCTCGTGTTTCTCCACTCCCCGTTGCGCCACCAAGGCCAGTCAAATCGAAAGTCTGTGGCATTAAGGGTAGAGTTGATTCACCCGCGCGATGTCCTCGCTGCTTAAACCATTTTCCGGCGGTTCGATTTTCTCTTCACGCAGGCTCTGCAGCGTCCATGAACCGCGGTCTTTGGCGAACGCACTAGACTGGTAGATCATGGCCGATTTAAAATCAAACGGACGGTTCATTACAATTTTAGCCAGCTCCTCGGGTACCGTCTCAAACTGATCGCGTTTTTCATCTAATATATTATCCCAATTCACTTTTACAAAGCGGTCGCGGTCCGGGCGCGAGTGCTCGTGGACAAAACCTACGGCGTGCATGATCTCGTGGGTGATCTCGCTGTCGCTGCAGCGGTCATCGAGAAAGACCGGCTGATGCCCGCCGATTCTTCCCAGGTAAGACAGGCAATGGCCCTTAAACGGCGCGAACACGATAGAGTCCTCGCCGCCTTCATAGGGCACCAGTTTCAGATTGGTGTTGGAATTAAAATATTCCACCACGCGCATGACCCGCTCGGGGTTGGGCAAATCGACATGAATCGAATATGGGATTTTTCCCTTCGGCCATTTTTGCCAAGTGGGAACATTGGCAAAGCCATCGCTTGGGAAGTCTTCCGCACTCGGTTTGCCGAGGAGAATATCGCCGTAACCGATCACCCACTCATCCACCACTTTGTAATGGACGGACCGGGCGGGACGCTCCTCGCCGCTCGCGGGCTCTCCCAGCGCCGCGACCGCGGGCGCGGGTGTTGAGGCCTGAGTGGGAGGGGAGGGAGTTTTCTGGCTCGCGCGCATGGGAGCCGGGTGCGGCGTGGAAACCGGCGCGGAATCTTTTTTCCACCACACATAAGTGGAGAAAAATAAAACCGAGATTAAAACAATATGGGAGTTGCGCACGCAGAGCCTCTTTAGAACAGAGAAATCACTTGCAGAATCAAAGCCACAATTATCACCGGAGTGACGATAAAGCGAAGCACAAAAATCCAATGGCGGTGAATTTTCTCACTGCCCGGCTGATCCTCGGTGACAAATTCATTTTCCACCAGCTCACGTTTTAAATACCAGGCCACCACTTGCGAGACCAACAGGGCCGAAATCGGCAGACACCAGTTGATCAACGCGCCATCGAGGAATTCCAGCAAATTGCGCTGGCCGATTTTCACATCACTCAAAACATTGGTGGCCAAAGCCGGGCCGACCGCGAGCACAAAACATAAGATGGCGATGGAGAAGGCTCCCCGCTGGCGCGGGACTCTGCGCACTTCGCGCCAGTTGGCCACCACGGTTTCGAATAAACCGATGCTGGCGCCAAGCGAGGCCAAATACAAACACAGGAAAAATCCAACGCCAAACCACAGTCCGCCGGGCAAACGCGCCAGCAAACCGGGCACGGTTTGGAACAGCAATGCGGGGCCGCCCACATCCTGGCCGCCGATCACCACCAGCGGGAAAATCATCGCGCCCGCCCATAACGAAATCGCCGAGTCCATCATGCACACGCGGAACGCAGCCATGGGGATGTAGACGTTCTCGCGCAAATAGCTGCCAAAGGTCACCATAGTGCCAAAGCCCACGCTGAGCGTGAAAAACACATGGCCTGTGGCCTGGCCGAGAGAAGCCAAATTTAGTTTCGAAAAGTCGGGATAAAATAAAAAACGCAGGGCCTCGGTCGAGGAATCCAGACGCATGGAGTGCGCGGCTAGCACCACCAGTAGAATTCCAAAGATGGGCATCACGTGACCCACCCATTTTTCCAAACCGAACTC
>JANMVK010000456.1:0-3449 GCA_031392725.1 Pseudobdellovibrionaceae bacterium | reverse complement strand
GATCGGCCAAATTACCATTTTAGAAAATTAAAATCCGCTTAATAATAATTATTAATTTGTCGCAAATAATATTTATTTAGTTAATCGATGGCGCCGGCGGCAGATGCGTTTTTAGATTGGCTACTGGTCCCGGGACTAGTGCATTTAGAATTTTGCTGGCCGATAGCGTGCAAAAATTGGATGAAGCGAGATTTATGTCTTCGAACAGCTGATTGTGAGCGCGCGATGACTGTCCGTCCTTGAGGGCCTTTCTCCCCGCCATCCGGGCGTGGAGAGGGAAGGTGTGGAGGGATTTAGAGGTTAGGAAGGGGGATAATGAGGAACTCTAACGAGCATTCAAGACGCGCTCCTGGATTAATTCCCAGGCCCTTGTGATCAGGATGATCACAAGGCAGCCCGCTCATGGATGGCCGCATGTCGCGCATCCGTATCAGCTGCGACTGGCAATTAGCCACGCTTAAATCCGCTGCATTTCTTTGATTATCGTTTCTAGGGGCGGGGACTATTAGAGTTCAATAAAACACTAAACACTCACTTCAAATTCGCGCAAAACTTGATTTAACGAAGTCTTACGGTCAGTCGAAGCACTGCGCTCGCCAATAATCAGCGCGCACGGCACATGCACTTCACCGGCGGGAAATTTCTTGGGCAAAGTTCCAGGAATCACCACCACGTTGGCGGGAATCACGCCGCGGAAGGCGGCGGTTTTCGTCGAACGCACATCCACGATGGGAGTGGATTTAGTCAGCACCACGCCCGCGCCAATCACGGCTCCGCGTTTGATATGAACGCCCTCAACAATCACGCAACGGCTGCCAACAAAACAATCGTCTTCGATAATCACCGGCTGGGCTTGGGCGGGCTCGAGCACGCCGCCGATTCCGACACCGCCTGAGAGATGCACATTTTTTCCGATTTGCGCGCAGGATCCCACGGTGGCCCAGGTGTCGACCATGGTGCCCTCATCGACAAACGCTCCGATATTCACATAGCACGGCATCAGCACGGCTGACTTTCCGATAAAGGCGCCATAACGGACCGTGGCCGGCGGCACCACGCGCACACCCATATCTGTGGTCCATTTTTTTATCGGAATTTTATCCACCCATTGAAACGGCGGCAGCGAAATTTCGTCCACCAGCTGAGTTCTAAAATAAAGTAAAATGGCTTGTTTGAGCCACACATGAGTTTCCCAAGTGCCGTCTTCATTGGGCGAGGCCACGCGCAATTTGCCGCGGTCGATGTAGCCGACCACTTCCTCAATGGTGTGGAGAAATTCGTTGGGCATCGGGCGTCCAGGCGGCAAAGTCTCCGCCAAAGCGTAGGCATCCGTGATCACAGTTTTCAATTGTTCAATCGGTCTCATATGCTTTTCCGCCTTGT
The DNA here is from genome assembly GCA_031392725.1 of Pseudobdellovibrionaceae bacterium. Classification (GTDB taxonomy): domain Bacteria; phylum Bdellovibrionota; class Bdellovibrionia; order Bdellovibrionales; family UBA1609; genus JALHOQ01. The sequence goes on along the minus strand of JANMVK010000456.1, from coordinate 2,066 downwards.
TTGCTCGGTGACTTTAAGGGCCTCTTCAATTGCCGGAACATGTGTATCCAAAATCATTCGTGTTTCCAAGCCTCGCTCGATTTCATAAGTGAGCGTCGGCGTGTCGCGTTCCAAACCGCAATAGGTTCCCAAGCAGCCGGGAGTCGGGTAGCCGATGGATTCCTCAATCGTATACTTGGTCCACTGCGCAATAACCTGAGCCTCACGCACGCAGTCGCCATTGACATTGAGCATGGGTTTCCACGAATGCAGGGACACAATTAGCGCCGGGGAATTTTTCTCCAGCCAGCCGATCAGGGCCCGCGTTTCCGGCTCGCTATTGGCGGCGGGTCCGGGATTGTAGCGTGGATTGGTGATATTCGGGCTCCAGTCATTGGTCGCCATATTGCGGTTGAGATCGACGCCGTGGCCATTGACGCGCTGATGGCGGATCACGCCGTCGAGATTGAAGGCGGGAATCACAGTAATGCGCAAGCCAAAGGGGTATCCCTTGTGCCAGCGGTTGCACAAAGCATAGGCGGCTTCGACGCCCTCGCGCTCATCGCCGTGCACTCCGCCCAAAATTAGAACCCGCGGCCCATTGGCGCCGAAATCGTAGGCGGGAATGGGCAATCCGTTCGCGGTTTGTTCGAGAAAAAAAGCTCTCATCACTCTTGAGTTTTGTTTATCTTCAAGAGAAGGTCAAGGCAGTGGCGTTTGAGTTTAATAATCGACAATGGGTGCTTACCGAATCCGGGCGGAGCTGGCCGCTAACGGAATTAGCCGCCCGTGAGAGCCGGCCGTTTTACCTTTACGATCTGGCCGATGCGAGAACGCGCACTAAAGCCTTTGTCAAAGGCGGCGCCCGCGTTCATTACGCCCTGAAGGCCAATTCCCATCCGCGTTTATTAAGAATGCTGGCGACTGAAGGCCTGGGCGTGGACGTGGTCTCCCTTGGTGAATTGCAAAAGGCCCTGAGCTGCGGATTTGCGGCGGATAAGATTATATTTTCGGGAGTGGGCAAGGGCCATGAGGAGTTGTCACTCGCCTGCGGGAAACAGATTTTCCAAATCAACGTGGAGAGTTTTGAAGAATTAAAAATGCTGGAAGGCATCGCCAAAGGGCTTGGCAAAGTGGCCCGGGTGGCGTTGCGCTTAAATATTCATGTCACGGCTCCCACTCATAAAAATATTCAGACCGCGACCGAGGAGTCTAAGTTTGGAATCGATATGCGGCAGCTGCCGGACGTCCTCGAGTGGCTGAAAGGCAAATCATCGCTTGAGCTGACGGGCCTCGCGGTGCACGTCGGGTCTCAGATCATGGAGATGGGCGTGTTTGCCGACGTCAGCCGCAAAACGGGCGAGATTTTTAATTCGGTGACCGCCAAGGGTTTTGCCATGAAACATCTCGATCTCGGTGGTGGCTTAGGTCTCGATTATAAAATTCCCGGCCATGAAGATCTCAACCGCTTGCCGGAATATTTTAAAGCTATAATGGGTCAGCACGGCACCGGCGCCGGAGTGGTTTTGGAACCCGGGCGCTTTTTGGTGGCGCGAATGGGTGTGCTGGCCGCGCAAGTTGTTCATGTGAAGCAGGGGATTAACCGCCAATTTGCAATCTTAAACGCCGGAATGAATGCCTTAATGCGGCCCGCTCTCTATCAAGCTTATCACCGCATAGAGCTGTTATCGGGACCGGCTGGTGCCGGTGCTGAGAAAAAACAGGCGTACACCATCGTAGGCCCTTTGTGTGAAACCACCGACACCTTCGCCGACAGCCGCGAGCTTTCGCCATTGCAGGCGGGGGATTGGGTCGGTATCTTCGACACCGGAGCGTACGGAGCGGTTATGGCGAACACCTACAATGAGATGCCGCTTCCCGCGCAATGGTCCATTCTCGACGGAAAACTGGAAGTTCTATGAAACATATCACCACCACATTTTTCCGCGGGCTGTTCACTCTGCTGCCCCTGCTGCTTTCGATTTACGTGTTCTTTTGGTTTCTAACTTGGGTTGAAAATTTCTCGCGTGCCTCAGTCCTTTACTTTGCGTCCGCGCTTTCGGCGTTTTCCGCGGACCCGTGGCACG
>JANMVK010000430.1:0-6108 GCA_031392725.1 Pseudobdellovibrionaceae bacterium | reverse complement strand
AGTAGTTAACGGCTCCTCACAAAAAGCCGATCTCACCGAAGCCAATGTGATCGTCAGCGGAGGCCGCGGCATGCAGAACGCGGAAAATTTTAAAATTCTCGAAGAACTCGCCAACAGCATCGGCGCCACCGTCGGCGCCTCGCGCGCCGTCGCGGACGCAGGCTGGGTGCCTCACAGCATGCAAGTCGGGCAAACCGGTAAGACCGTGGCGCCCAGCTTGTATATCGCGTGCGGAATCTCCGGCGCCATTCAACATTTGGCCGGAATGAGCGGCAGCAAAGTCATCGTGGCGGTGAACAAAGACGCCGACGCGCCGATTTTCCAAAAAGCCACTTACGGATTGGTCGGCGATTTATTTGAAATCGTCCCCAAGCTCACCGAAGAATTTAAAAAGGCATTGCACCGCTAGCATAAAATGTTTCGCCGATTCGTTCTGCCATGGTTAACGTGGATTTTCTACCGGCTGTGGACCGCTACGTGGCGGGTGGAAATAACCGAGTCACCGGGAATGAAAAAAGCCATCGCCAACAGCGAGCCCATCGTGTTCGCGCACTGGCACGGCATTGAACTCTCCATCGTGCCACTGGTGAAGCGTTACCGGATCGCGACCATGACCTCCACCAGCAAAGACGGACAGCTGATCGATTTCACCATCCGCAAATTTGGCGGCGCTACCAGCAAGGGCTCCTCCACGCGCGGCGGAATCGGCGCTCTAAAGGGCCTGGTGCGGCTCGTTTCGAAAGACGGCTACCGCGCGTCCATGGCGGTCGACGGCCCCAAAGGTCCATTGCACGAAGTGAAGCCCGGAGTATTTGAAGTGTCCCGCCTCACCGGCGGCTGGATCGTGCCCACCGGGGCCGCGAGCAGCCATCAGATTAATTTTAATAAATCTTGGAACAAAGCGTTTTTGCCCAAGCCATTTGCCCGCGTCAGCGTGGTGTTTGCCGAGCCGTGGCCCGCCATAACGAAAGAGCAATCAGCTAAAGACGAACAGCTCGGCTCGCGCTTGGCCACCGCCATCTCAAACGCTTGCCAGGCCGCTGACGCTCACCTACGATAACCGCTGTGAAAAATGTGATTTATTTTCTGCTCGCGCTAGTGCTACCGTTGCACGCCCAGGTCTTAGCCACCGTGGGCAATAGCAAAATTACGGTCGAAGACTTCAAGCGCCGCTATGAAGATGTGCGCAAACAAGCGTTGAATCCGCCCACGCCCGAACAGTTTCTCGAGGACCTGGTGCGCTTTGAAGTCGGTGTTCAAGAAGCCGAGAAATTAAATCTGCAGAACGATCCGGCGGTGAAAGACCGCTTCAAGCAGGTCTTATACAATGCCCTGCTGGAAAAACAAATCGGCGGCCGGGTCGGTGAAATTAAAATTTCGGAAAAAGATTTGCGTGAGTTTTACAAAAAAAATCCCGAGCTGCACCTGTCCCATATTTTGATCGACCTCAAAGACGACGCCCGGCCGGTCGATAGAGAAATCGCGCGCAAACGGGCGATGGAAATTCTCGACGACGTTAAGAAATCAAAAAAGCCGTTTGATGAGCTGGGCAACGACATTGGTTTTCAGTCGCGCTTAACCCTGGCGCCGGTGATGTACGATGCCGCCGTGAACATGAAATCAGGTGAGATCAAGGGGCCCATCGAATCGCGCTTTGGCTTTCACATTGTGAAACTCCTCGAGCGCCGCAACTTTGATCTGGCCGATAAACACCAGCTACGCGCCGTCCTGATGGAAGAACGTCGGACCAAAATTTTTGACGATTATTTCGAAAAGGCCAAAAAGGGCTACAAAGTGGACGTTAACAAAGAGGCGCTCAAATCAGCCACCAAGTAAAATCCGGCCTCGCCGCCGCTTTTATCGTTCTCTCCGGCTGCAGTTTTTTTTCAGGGACGTCGCTCAAAACCAAAGTGCTGGTGGATGTCGACGGCCGCCAGTTGACCGCGCAGGCTTTCGCGCAAGAACTCGCTTACCGCCTTCGGGAGCAGGACGCGCTCTCGGCCAAGGATCCCAAATTGCTCGGCATCGTAAAAGCTCGCATCGTCGAAGATTTTATTGTGCAAACCCTCAGTGAAGAATGGGCCAAAGAGCACAGTGTGCTGGTCAAGGCCGAGGATCTCGAGGCCGAAATCCGCACGCTGCAGAACAGTTATCCTGACACCTTGTCTTTTCAGCAGGCCTTGGCCGAGCAGGGGATTTCCTTCCGCGATTGGAAGGCCCGCCTGCAGGACACGCTCTTGCAAAAGGTAGTTTCACAAAACGTGATCAAAGATGGGCCGCAACCCACCGACGCCGAGATGCAAACTTATTTTAAGGAACACACGCTCGACTTCACCGTGCGCGAAACCGCGCAGATCCGCCAAGTGCTGGTGGCCACTGAGAGCGACGCCACCTCGATCGATCAGGAACTCAAAAAGGGCAAAAAGATGGCTGATTTGGCCAAGAAATATTCCGTCTCACCCGAAGGCCCTCAGGGCGGAATGGTGGGCTGGGTCGAAAAGGGCCTGACGGAAGTGTTTGAATCCGCGTTCCGCATGAAACAGGGCCAGCGCAGCCCGGTGGTGAAAAGCTCCTTCGGTTATCATATTTTTGAGGTGGCCGGCCGTAAACCCGCGCGCAATCAGTCGTTTAACGACGTAAAGGCCGACATTAAGCGCATTTTAATGGAAAAAAAGAAACAATCCCTCTATCTTGCCTGGTTAGAGGAACGCGTTCGGTCAGCCAAGGTTTATAAAGACCAGGCTTTTATCGACGCCCTCAAAGTGGAGACAAAACTGCAGTGAAGCGGATGTTTTTAAGTTTTATTTTGGTGATGAGCGCGGCGGCCGCCGCCCGGCCTGTGGATAAGATTGTGGCTATCGTGAATGACCAGATCATTAGTAACACCGACGTCGACAAATTTAAAAAGAAACTCAACTCCAGCGGCTTAGTCGACGACGCCCTTCTCAAACTCAATGACTCGGCCACTTTACTCAAGGACCGCAATGCTTTGTTGAATCATTTGATCGACGAGAAACTGATCGACTCCGAAGTGAAACGCAAGGGCATGGAAGTGACCATAGAGCGCGTCGAACAGGAGATTCGCAATATCGCCAAGGGCAATAATATTTCACGCACGCAATTGCAGGACGCGCTGAAGGCCAAGGGCGTGACGATCTCGGCGTACCAGGATTTTATTAAGACCAGCCTCGAGCGCCAGGGCCTGATTGAAAAAGAAGTGACCAACAAGATCCGCATTTCCGACGAGGACATCAGCTCCTATTACCTCTCGAAAAAAGGCCCTTCGGGCGCGCAGATTTTCGAGTACACGCTGTCTCACATCGTATTCTCGCCCAAAACCGGTGGCGATGACGGCGCTTTAAAGCGGGCCAAGGGTGTCGAAGAAAAGCTAAAGGGCGGCCAGTCGTTTGAGAAAATGGCCGAACAGTTCAGCGAAGATCCTAATTTCACCAAGGGCGGATTGCTCGGCACATTCAAGGCCGGTGAGATGCTCAAGGAAATCGACGAAGCGGTAAAGAATCTCGCGCCCGGAGAAATTTCTCCCATTATCAAAACCTCCAATGGCTACCATTTGATTAAAATCACCAAACGCACCTTGATCTCCGATCCTAAGCTGGACGAGCAGCGCGAGGACATCCGGCGCAATTTATACGCCGACGCCTTCAAGCGCCAATTCCGCCTGTGGCTGAATCAAAGACGTGATGAATCGTTTATTAAAATTAACGGTTTCTAAAAATCTCCGAATTCTCATTACAACCGGCGACCGCGACGGCATTGGCTGGGAAGTCACGGTTAAGGCGTTAAACAGCCTCGGCCCGCAAAAGGGCGTGCAGTTCTGCTATTTCCGAGGACCGGAAAAGGGCCCGAAACTCAATGCCCGCTTCAAGCGTGAGGTCGTGTCCTCGCTGCGGGATGCTTCCTTACATCCCACGGATCCGAAGAAGATTTTAGAAATTCAAAGTGAGGAGCCACCCGCGCGCTGGGTGGAGCAAAGCGCGGCCGCCTGCCTAAAAGGAACTTTTCAAGGCCTGGTCACCGCGCCCCTATCAAAAACGTCCATCGTGCAAGCGGGCCTCAAAGATATCGGCCACACCGAAATTCTTCAGCGCGTGAGCGGCATCAACAACCTGTTTATGGGTTTTATCGGCAGGAAATTTAATGTGCTGCTCGCCACCGGCCATGCGCCGCTCAGCCAAGCGCTATCCGGATTAAACCTCGCCCACTTTAGCAAAGTCCTCACCGCCGCCAAAGCCATGCGCGAGGTCCTTCCCACATCACGCCGCAAACTGCCCTTTGCTATGGTGGGCGTAAATCCCCATGCCGGCGAGGGCGGACTGATCGGCAACGAAGAGGGCTGGATGAGCGGCTTTATCGACGAGCAGCGGGTGCGCGGCGAGCGCATCATAGGCCCCCTGGTTCCTGATGCCGCGTTTCTCCCGAAGAATTGGCCTTTGTTCTCGATCTACATTTGCCCGTATCATGATCAAGGCTTGATTCCATTTAAGATGATCCATGGTTTTAAGTCCGGTGTGCATTTGACTCTGGGATTGCCCTTTGTCAGAACCAGCGTCGACCACGGCACGGCCAAAGATATTTACGGCCGCAACAAGGCGGAGGCTGGGTCGATGAAAGATGCGATCAAAACCGCGATCCGTTTGTGCCAAGAAAAGAGTGAGGGGAAAACATGAAACTCAATCCAGTGATTTTTCGCGAATACGACATCCGCGGAGTTTATAACACCGACTTCGACAAGGCCTTCGCCTTTGAACTCGCCCGCGCCTTTGTATCCTACGTAAAATCCAAATCCGGAGTCAAAAATCCACGCCTCACCGTAGGTTACGATGCACGCCTGTCGTCGCCCGAAATCGCCGCCAGTATTTCGGAGGGCTTTAAGACTTCAGGAGCACATGTCATCCAGCTCGGCATGGTGACCTCACCCATCAGTTATTTTTCCACCTTCACGGTGGAAAACGTCCAGGGCGGAATCATGATCACGGGCTCGCACAACCCGCCCGAGTACAACGGCTTTAAAATCTCCTACAACAAAACCACAATTTTCGGCGACGAAATCAAACATCTGGAAAAAATCATAGCACTCAAGGATTACCTAAGCGGACCCGGCAGCGAAGAGACCATTGATATCCTCGGCCCCTACGTCGAGCGCTACAAAAAAGAATTCGGCACCATGATCGATATTCCGGTGGTGCTCGACTGCGGCAACGGCGCCGGCGGCTGCATCGCGCGCCGTCTCTACGAAGGCGTGGGCCTTAAGCCTAAAATTTTATTTGAGGAACCCGACGGCCGCTTCCCCAATCATCACCCCGATCCCACGGTCGAGAAGAATTTGACCGTGCTCAAAGCCGAAGTGGCGAAAACCAAAGCCAAAGTGGGAATCGGCTTTGATGGCGACGCCGACCGCATCGGTCTGATCGACGGGGCCGGCCGTTTTATCTTGGGCGATGAAATGATGGCGTTGATCGCGCAGGATATTTTAAAAACCCACAAAGGCGCGAAAATCATCGGTGACGTGAAATGTTCCGACCGGATGTATGACTTTGTCCGCAACCTGGGCGGCAAGCCGATCATGTGGAAAACGGGCCACTCGCTTATCAAAGAAAAAGTAAAAGTGGAAAAAGCGCCCTTCGGCGGTGAACTCAGCGGGCATATCTTTTTCGCCGACCGCAACTACGGATATGACGACGCTCTCTACGCCGGGCTGCGCGTGGTGGAGATTCTCGGCAAAACCGGACGCACCATCGCGGATCTGCTCTCCACTCTTCCGCCCTCGTTCAACACCCCGGAAATCCGCATCGACACCACCGAGGAGAAAAAGCATGCGATCGTCGCGCGCCTGAAAGACAAATTCTCGCGCCCTTCGACGGACTATGCGGTTAACCTCATCGACGGCATCCGCGTGAGCTTCCCCGGAGGCTGGGCCTTGGCGCGCGCAAGCAACACGCAGCCCGTTTTGGTTTTACGTTTTGAATCCACATCGCAGGAAGGTTTGGATAAAATTCGCGAATCATTTGAAAGCATCGTCAACCCAATGCTGTAGCCGCATAAGGTACGCCGTTACTTTCCTGTAAGCGGTGCGTTCGTCTTAACGAC
>JANMVK010000328.1:0-1710 GCA_031392725.1 Pseudobdellovibrionaceae bacterium | reverse complement strand
CGGTCCACCAAAGTTCCGGCCTTCCACACCCTTCGTGATCCGCGCCAGCACATTTTTCAGCTTGCCGTTTTTCACGCTGATCTCGTTGGAATAAACGCCACCCGGATGATTTTTGCTGCAATCGAGAGGCACCGACAGTTTTTCACCACGTGGAGCCGCGTCTTGGAAGGTGACCACGCCGTTAATCCGTCCCGTGGCGCCTGTGGAAGAAGCGGGCCCGGAGTAGGCCGCGGCCGGCGGTTCGGGCGCGGCTGAGGGCGTGCGGGTGAAGAACACAATTCCAACCAGCAGCGCCAATCCGGCCGCGCAATAGGATTTGGCTTGGGCCGGTTGCTGGACGCGAATCACAAAATAGTGGCGGATCAAGGCGCCCGCGGCGCTCACCAGCAACAGAATCAGCCAATTGAGTTTGTGGCCATAGGTCATGGGAAAATGATTGCTGAGCATGATAAAAATCACCGGCAAAGTAAAATACGTATTGTGGGTGGAGCGTGCCTTGGCGTTATTCGCCCAGTCTTGGTTGACCGGTTCAAATTTTCGGGCGGCTGCCACCATTTTCACCTGGCGGGGAATGATTCTTAGGAAAACATTGGCGGTCATCCAGGTGCCGAGCATGGCTCCGATGTGAATAAAAGCCGCGCGTCCGCTTAACGTGTGGCACAGGTAGTAGGAAACTCCGGCGAACCAAATCAGCGTGAGCGCATGGCCGAACCACGGCACGGTTTTGGTGATGTTGCGTTCCCATAAAAAGTCATAGAACAGCCACGACACCACGATCGAGCCGGCGCCAATGGCCACCGCTTGCGAAAATCCGATATTGGAAACCGAGGAGTCGAGCAGGAAAGTTCCGCCGCCGGTATAAAAAATCAGCAACAGTAAAAAAATTCCGCTGAACCAGGTCCAATAAGATTCCCATTTGAACCAGTGCAGGTGCTCGGGAACTTTGGTCGGGCCCATCATTAGTTTTTGCACGCGGTAGAATCCGCCGCCATGGACCATCCACAATTCGCCGGATTGAATGGTGCGGTCGAGCCACATAAAGAAAATCGAGGTGCCGATCCAGGTGACGGCCGTCACAATATGGAGCCAACGGCCCAGCAAAAGCAGCCATTCGAAGATTTCCTGATCCACGCCGCAATTTCCCCCTGCTCCGAAAAAGTAACCGGCTTGCTAGGCCTCCGCAAGTCTTATAGACTGCATTATATTATGCCAAATCAAACTGTTCAAAAAATCGCCGTGATCGGCAATGGCGGAGGGGGAAAGTCCACTCTGAGCCGGCGCTTGCGCGACCTTTACCAGCTGCCTTTGACTCACGTCGACACCATTCAGTTTATGGCGGGCATGAAAGTGCGCGACGTCGAAGAGACGCGTGGAATTCTCAATGACCGGGCCACCGCCGCTAAATGGATCATTGATGGTTTCGGCCCGATGGATGTCATGGAAAAGCGTTTTGCCTTGGCGGACCGGGTGATCTTTATCGATTTTCCCCTCTGGCGCCACTACTGGTGGGCGACCAAGCGGCAGATTCAATCCATTTGGAAGACCCGGCCGGAATTGCCCGATGGGTGCAATGAAGCCTCGATCGGATTTACCTTCCGCCTATTCAGAACTCTGTGGCGGGTGCATCGGGAGATCCGGCCGAAGCTGCTGGAGATTTTTGCCCGTGGGATGATGAAGGACCGGGTTTTGGTTGTGCGCGATGTCGCCTCG
>JANMVK010000312.1:0-2391 GCA_031392725.1 Pseudobdellovibrionaceae bacterium | reverse complement strand
GCCAGTTTGCGCGCGATCTGCCCGGATTTGCCGATGCCGGTGACAATCACTTTGCCCGGGCACTTCAGCACCATATCGACCGACATTTGAAATGCGCCGTTCAGTTTCTCGGCCATATCCAAAATAGATTGCGCTTCAATTTTGAGGACGCGGCGGCCCTCTTCGATATCGCTAGACAAAATTAAACCTCAGGGCTTCGGTCGCGCGTCATCTTGGAGCTTGAACTCGACCGCGCGGATTGTTTTTTCGACTGGGACTTTTCCATTTTCTTTAATTTATGATCGCGGCTGGCCCGCACAAATTGCCGGAACAGCGGATGCGGCGCCGTCGGCTTGGATTTAAATTCCGGATGGAACTGAACGCCGATAAACCATGGATGGCCGGTGATCTCGATAATCTCCACCAGATCCCGCTCTTCACAAATTCCCGCCAGGATTAGACCCTTTTTCTCAAACAGCGCGCGGTACTTGTTGTTGAACTCATATCTGTGGCGATGGCGCTCTTGAATATTGGTTGCGCCGTAAGCCTCAAATGTCTTAGTGCCCTTGGTGATCTTGCACGGATAGGCGCCCAGGCGCATCGTTCCGCCCATGCCGGTGATCTTTTTCTGATCTTCCATCATGTCAATGACCACATTGCGAGAGGTCTTTTTATCGCCGATAAATTCCCGCGAGGTGGCGTCTTTGATTCCGCACGCATTGCGTGCGAATTCGATGGCGGCCATCTGCATGCCGAAACAAATTCCAAAAAACGGAACCAGATTCTCGCGCACATAACGGATCGCCGCGATCTTGCCCTCGGAACCGCGCTCGCCGAAGCCGCCAGGAACCAGCACGCCGTCGACGCCTTTCAGCGCCTCAGCCACATTGCGCTCATTTAAAGTTTCCGAATCAATGTAGGCCACATTCACTTTTGAATTGTTGGCGATTCCGCCATGGACCAAGGCTTCGTGCAGCGATTTATAGCTCTCTTTGAGATCCACATATTTACCCACAATGCCGATGGAGACTTCCCGCTCGGGAGTTTTAAGCGTCTCCACCATCTTCTTCCAGCTGGTCATATCGGGCTCATCGCCCTCTAAGTGCAGGCGCTCAACCACTTTGCGGTCAAAGCCATCGGCGTGCAACACCAAGGGAACTTCATAAATGCTTTTGGAATCCGTGGCCGCGATCACATTCTCTGGACGAACGGAACAAAATAATCCGATTTTAGATTTGAGCTCAGCCCCAATCTCTTTTTCACTGCGGCAAATTAAAAAGTCCGGCTGAATTCCCACTTGCATCAGCTCTTTAACCGAGTGCTGGGTGGGTTTGCTCTTCAACTCGCCCGCCGCCGCGATATAGGGAACATAGGTCACATGAACAAATAATGAATTTTCAGTTCCCACATCGACGCGCATTTGGCGGATGGCTTCAATAAACGGCAGACCTTCGATATCGCCGATAGTTCCGCCGATCTCGACAATGATCACTTCCGAACCCTGAGCGGCTTCATAGATGCGCGCTTTGATTTCATCGGTGATATGCGGAATCACCTGCACGGTTCCGCCGAGGTAATCGCCCCGGCGTTCCTTGGCTATCACGCTTTCATACACCTGACCGGCGGTAATAGAATTCGCCCGGCGCACATTCACATTGGTGAACCGCTCATAATGACCCAAGTCCAAATCGGTCTCGGCGCCGTCATCGGTCACATACACTTCACCATGTTGCAGCGGTGACATCGTGCCGGGATCGACGTTGATATAGGGATCACATTTCATCAGAGAAACTTTTAAACCGCGCGCTTCAAGCAAGGTTCCGAGTGAGGCCGCGGTTAAACCTTTGCCGATGGAAGACACCACGCCGCCGGTTACGAAAATGTATTTTTGAACGAGAGGCTCAGCCGTGGAGTGAGTGGCCTTAGTCGGCGTCTTCTTCTTTGGTTTCTTCATTCTTCGCCTTACATCCCCGATCCCGTCGGCGGGATCGGAATACCATATCGCTCAACGGACCGGCGCGTCAACTAACCACGCAACATGGCCTCTACTTTAGCAATATCTTCCGGAGTGTCCACTCCCCACGATTCATGTTGCACTTGCACCACGCGAATCCTCGCGCCCAAGTGCAGTGCGCGCAACTGCTCTAAACCCTCCGCCATCTCCAATGGACAGGGGCCCGCCGCACAGAACCGGCCTAAAAACGATTTACGAAATGCATAGAGTCCGATGTGTTTCAAACATGCGGGTTCCGCACCCACTTCCTGACGGGAGTAGGGAATGGGAAAACGGCTGAAATACATCGCCTCGGAGTGCTCGTTCAAAACAATTTTAGCGGTATTGCGAGAGTCTAAATCGCCAGGCTGCAACTTACGGCCGAGAGTCGCCATCGGTAGAGTTTCGTCTTCTAGCAT
>JANMVK010000272.1:0-4127 GCA_031392725.1 Pseudobdellovibrionaceae bacterium | reverse complement strand
AGAAAAAACGATTCGGCCTTGCCACTTTATGTGTCGGCGGCGGCGAGGGCGTGGCCTTGATTGTGGAGCGGATGTGAACAAAGTATTCCCCAATGCCGAAGCGGCAATTGCCGGCGTGAAAGACGGCATGTTGTTGCTATTTGGCGGATTCGGCTTGTGCGGAATTCCTGAGAATTCCATCGCGGCCCTGGCTAAGGCCGGCGTGAAAAATCTCACCTGTGTTTCCAATAACGCCGGCGTGGATGGATTTGGAGTCGGAATTTTAATGGGCAATGGCCAGGTTAAAAAAATGGTTGCCAGTTACGTCGGTGAAAATCATTTGTTTGAGAAACTATATTTGAGCGGTGAATTGGAAGTTGATTTTACCCCTCAGGGCACGCTGGCTGAAAAACTGCGCGCGGGCGGCGCGGGCATCCCGGCGTTTTTTACCCCGACTGGAGTGGGCACCAAGGTTTCTGAAGGAAAGGAAATCCGCGAGTTCGATGGCCGCAAATATGTTTTGGAGAAAGCCATCCGCGGGGATTTCGCTTTTGTTAAGGCTTGGAAGGGCGACAAATTCGGCAACTTGGTATTCCGTAAAACCGCGCGAAATTTCAACCCCATCACGGCTATGGCGGGAAAAATCACGGTAGTGGAAGTGGAAGAGCTGGTCGAAATCGGCGATCTGGATCCTGACCAAATTCATTTGTCGGGTGCCTTTGTCCAAAGAATTTTTAAGGGCCGGTTCGAGAAACGCATCGAGAATTTAACTCTTTCAAACTGAGGTTTTTGTGAATCTTCTTACGCGCGATCAAATCGCCATGCGGATCGCCCACGAAGTCGAGGACGGTTTTGTCGTCAATCTGGGTATCGGGATGCCGACTTTGGTGGCCAACCATATCCCCACGGACATGTTTGTTATGTTTCAAAGCGAAAACGGGATGCTGGGAATGGGTCCTTTCCCGACCAAAGATAAAGCCGATGCCGATTTAATTAACGCCGGCAAACAGACCATCACCGCCATGCCGGGCGCGGCCTACTTTAATTCGGCCGACAGCTTTGCCATGATCAGGGGCGGGCATGTGGACCTCACAGTACTTGGCGCCATGGAAGTGGACCAGGAGGGCAACATCGCCAACTGGATGGTGCCGGGAAAAATGATCAAAGGCATGGGCGGCGCCATGGATCTCGTTGCTGGAGCCAAGCGCGTGATCGTGGCTATGCAACACGCCGATAAATCGGGTAAATCAAAGATATTGAGAAAGTGCAACCTGCCGCTCACCGGATTGCAATGCATTCACCGCGTGGTCACCGATATGGCCGTGCTGGATGTGACTCGAGAGGGTTTTGTGCTGAAGGAATTCGCACCTGGACTGTCCATCGAGGACGTACGCAAAGCCACCGAGGCTAGTCTTAAAATCGACCCCGAAGTTAAGCCCATGCGACTTTAGCCTTCGGTCCTGTTGAGCCATCTTGCCGTTTCAGGGATAATATAGAGGACCTCATCTTGGAAAGGCAGCGATGGCCGGCGGACTCAAAAAACTTGGCAAGGGCGAAATCTTATTTCGCGAGGGCGATGCCAGTGACGCGATGTACGTCATCAAGGCGGGCCGCATTGCCATCACCAAATCCAAAGGCAGCGGCGAGATTATTCTAGCCGAGAAATCCAACGGCGAAATGCTCGGTGAAATGGGATTTTTCGACAGCAAGCCGCGCTCAGCCGGAGCCAAAGCGATAGCGGAGTCCGAGGTGATCTCCCTCCCCTTCGCCAATCTCCACGCGCAATTTAAAACTTTTCCTGAATGGCTCAAGGCCATGGTGAAAACCATCAACGGCCATTTGCGCGACGCCAACACCCGCATTAAAAATTTAGAAGCGGCCAGTACCGGTGAGGAGGAAATGTTTCCTTCGCATTTGGTCACCCGTTTATGCGCAATCATCAGCCTGATCGGATTCAAAGCCGGTGAAAAACCAGCCGACGGCGTTGGCCTGCTGGTGCCCTACTGGATGCTGCGCGAATACTGCATCCAAATATTCCAGCAGCCCACCAACAAAATGGACAAGTTGATGGAGATTCTGCAAGCGTTGCAGATTATGAAAGTGGAAGACATCGGCGAAGGCAAAAAGCGCGTGACCATCGTCAATCATAAACTGCTTACGGATTTCACCGATTGGTACAATAAATATTTGTTCACCGAACAGAGCAAACGGATCACGGTCGAAGAAAAAGATATGCCCACTTTAAAAGCGCTGGTGTTTTACGGCAAAAAGCAAACACCCGACGACAAAGGCATGGTGAAGGTCAGCCTGACCGACATGCAAAATAATTCGATGAAGGATCTCAACACCCTGTTCAGCGTCAACGACGCTGACTCCTTCGCGGAAAAAGGCTTAACCCAGGAAAAATCCTCGGAACAAGGCGGCTCTTTGTCGATGAAGTTTAAATTGTCGGACGTTGAAAATGTGCTCCCGTTCTGGGAGATTGTTTACACGCTCAAAAAAGTTCCCGCCCGCCGTTAGGCTCTCGTGCGCGCAAGCTCCTCAATAAAACCCGCACCCATCGCTCCTAAAGCTCCACTGATCGTGAGAGAGACCGAGATACCCACAGCTATGGGCCATTGAAGGCCCGCCGTGGATACCTCGGTCTCAGACCCTTGGCTTTTTGAGGCTCCGCTTTCCTCCCGAATAATTTAATTATTTGTAAGGTGATTTTGAGGAGCGATGGGGTACAAGCACACAATGAAAAGGCAGAGCCAGCGCTCATTTCTGGGAAAAGGTTTTGATAGGCCGAAAGATAGTTTCGGAGGATCACTTCTAAAAGGAAATCCCAAGGGTAAACGGCCGCTCGATTCGAAACTGCCGATTCATCTAACGCTAAGAGCCGGAAAGAGCCTCCTGAGACTTCCTCAAACATTTAAAACTGTGAATGACATCGTCTATGAGACAGCTCGCAAGCATGGAGTGAGGATCTATAAGTATGCGAATGTCGGGAATCATCTCTATGCCGTAATAAAGATTTCTAGTCTTCGCGCTTGGGCGGCGTTTATTCGCGAGTTAACAGGTCGAATCGCGCAGACGGTGGGCGAACTGATCGATCTTGGACTAGGCACGAAGTTTTGGCGTTATCGTCCTCACACTCGCATTGTGCGCGGGTGGCAGAAGGCGTTTAAATCAGTGAAAGAATACATTCATCTGAATCAGCTTGAAGCTGAGGGTTTTATTTCCCGCGGGGAGATAAAGAGTCTCAAAGAGCTCCGAGCTATTTGGTCTGACGGCTGAACACTTTTTACCGGATTAGTTCGCGCATGTCTTTGCGGGAACGCAACGGCAGCTCACTATCGGGAACTGCGATGGGATCTTTGGTGACGGTATAAACTCTAATATTGTTGGTCTTCGCGCGCTGCTGAACGGGCGTGCCCATGGTGACGACCACTTTGTCGCCACGGGTGACCATGCCGATTTTTAGCAACATGTCTTCGACTTGGCTTAAGGCCTCTTCGCTGCTCTGGTAAGGCTTGATGGAGTAGGTCTGAATGCCCCACACCAACTCTAACCGGTTTAGCGATTCCATATGATGAGTGATGGCGACGATTGGACATTTAGGACGCGAGCCCGCGATCAGTGTCGCCGTTTTACCGGTGGTGGTGAGGCACACCAGCGCTTTGGCGCGAACTTTCATCGCCACCAACGCCGCTGCCATCGCGATCGAATCCGGAACATCCAGGTAAACGTCTTCTAAAGAAATATCGTAATAAAGGTCCGTGGTCTTTTCCACTTCGCAGATAATTTCGTGCATGGTCTGGATACACTTGAACGGATATTTACCGCTCGCGGTTTCCGCCGACAGCATCAGGGCGTCGGAGCCGTCGATCACGGCGTTGGCCACGTCGGTTGTTTCCGCGCGCGTGGGCCGCGGATTCTCCACCATGCTATCGAGCATTTGTGTGGCGGTGATCACCGGTTTGTTTAAGTAGTTGCTGAGCCGGATGATGCGCTTTTGAAATCCAGGCAACTGCGCCTGACCGACTTCAATGGCCAAATCCCCGCGCGCCACCATCACCGCATCACTCAATTGAATGATCTCTTCTAAATTATTAAGAGCTTCCAGCATTTCAATTTTGGCGATGATCTTCGTGCCGGGCCGTTTT
>JANMVK010000267.1:0-4394 GCA_031392725.1 Pseudobdellovibrionaceae bacterium | reverse complement strand
CTTCCCGCACCGCCAAAGCTCCGGTAATCAACTCGCGCACCGGTGTGACCGGCGGGCGGTTCACTATGACGTAGAGTTCCTTCATCTCGAGGGCCACCAATCTCCATTCACCGGCCAAGGTTTTGGATTGCAGCATCAAATCAAAGCCCCGTCTAAAGGCGTCGACTTTTTCATCCTCGAACGTGATGCCATTATAGGGATTGACGGGCACGAAGGACTCAGAGGTCCGGCGGATCATCTCCGGCGACAAGGCTTTCTCCAGCCATGCGGATTCGGCCAAACGCGTGAAACTATGCCTGCCATTTAAGTAATCTTCGCAGGAAATAGCCGAGGCGCGGGCACCGCAAAAAATCACAGTCACAAGGCACAACAGTCGAGACATGAATTTTACGAAGGTTCCTTTTTGACCTTAGGGCGGGGGGGGCGTTTCCTCACTTCAGGCCTGATGCTGGACCGTCTTTGATTGATCCAGCCTTTTTTCTCATCACCATTTATATCTTTGAGCGGCTTGATGGAGGGAATCTCATGAATCACCGGGCTGATCAGCGCGGACAGTGGGTAATTCAATGACATTTCGCAGTCCCGGAAAGAGCTGCCGCTGTCTTCCTCAGGAAGGGCCGTCGCGGCGCAAGGGGCCAAAAGGGCGCAAAAAGTGGCGAAAAGGGTCATGTGTAGCCAGGTTGGGAGTTTCTTTGGAGCACAACGCATGTGCAATTACCTGTGCAAAGCTTGAACCGGCGTAATGGTTTGTGCATCATTATATTGAGTGGGGGTGGATCTATGAGAGTGGCGATTTTGGCTGTGCTGTGCGCGGCGTATTCCACGGTGTGGGCGGCCTCGGCGTATAAGCAAACCCTCAACGTAAAGAAAAATCAATATGCGGAAGACGGCGTGTTTGTCGGTGGTAAAGCCGGTGGCGGATCTTCACTGTTAAATGTGCGTCGAATTTTTTCGCCCAAAGCAAAATTGGAACGGGTGACTCTGGATCTTGGCGACCGGGACGCCAAACCGCCCGGCAAACACCTCGGCTACTTTCAAGTCAGCCTCGACTCCAAAGAAAACCGCGTGGTGGTGGATCTCAGTCAGCTGAAGATGTCCCGCGTGTCGGAAGTGGCCGTACAAAATCTGTTTAAAAAAAGTCCATACGTGGCCTCGGTGGGGTTGACTCTCGATCCCGAGGATAAGGCCGGCACTCTGGTGCTGAACTTGAAACGCCCTATGAGACTGGAAGTTTTTCAGGTGCTTAAAGACGGGGCTCCCGGTAAAATCGTGATGGATCTTTCTCCGCGGCTATGATGCGCAGCTTTAGTTTAGTCTTAGTTCTGCTGATCGGTCCGCCGTCGTATGCGCGGGTGTTTAATTTTAAAAATTCGGGAACGGGTGTGATGCTACGGGGATCGGGCGGCATGTCCAGCGTGGGCAAAGACCCCTATGGGAACTCGAGCGGCACCGGCACTTCCATTGCCGACGAAACCAAATACAATTATAGCGGCGAACTGGGCCTCATATTTGGCATGGGTGAAAACTGTAATTTACGAATCGGCGCCGAGGTCATCCAGCACCATCCGATAAAAGAAGGCCACGGTAAAGATTCTTCGGACACGGAGCTATTTCAGCTCGATTCCTCCACTTTTGTTTTCAATCCCAATCTCGCGATGGAATTTTTTTTGGAAAGCGGCCAGAGCACGCGTTTCTTCGCTCAAGGCGGCCTCGGCTACGCCATGGTTGATGTGGAAAACCGTTACACCATGACCGCTCCGGGCACCTCCGCATTCGGCGTAGGCGATTTCAACGAGAAAATGTCGGGCACCGGATTGTCAGTTATGGTGGGCGCGGGATTTGAAACCACGTTGATCGACAACGTCACATTTTCCATCGACGGCGGTTACCGCTATATCAAGGTCGCGGAATTGAAATACACCGGCGATGTGAACAATATCGTGAGTCCAAGCGGCACTTCAAAGGGCGATACCGCTCTCAAAGGCGACGGCACCAAGCGCGAGCTAAACTTAGGCGGCCTGTTTATCGGGGCGTCACTGCGATTTTATCTGAATTTCCTTTAGTCTCTGAGCGACTACCGCGGTGATTTTTTTGGCGCCGTCATAATTGGGATGGGCCACATCAAAGCTGAGGAGATCACGGGTCCGCGACCATTCAAAAAAAGCAAAATCCCACGCGGTCAGTTGAAACACATCTTCCTTCACCGGAAACACGGACACCCGGTCTGATTTCAGCGAATCGATGGAGCTGGCGAGCAGGTCGAGATAACAGGGCGGAGCTTCACGCAGCTCATCGCCCATGCTGGGCGCGGCGTAGATCAACGCCTGATCGGCGAAAGCCAGGGCGTCGTCGGTCAGCTGGCGCAGCAACACCGGCAGCCGGATGAGGCGCGCGCAGGTCGGATCTTCGTCGGCGGCGGTGAGCAGGGTGGAGGGCTGAATATTGGCGTCGCGCAGGCGCTGAAATTCTTCAGGATGATGTTCGAGATCCTCCGGTGTCATCTGCACGGCTAAAATCGACCAGCGTTCCGGATGATTCAGCCGGTTGGGCAGCGGCAAGTGTTGCGGGTCGCGCTTGACCGGAAAAATTTCGTTCCAAGTCCAGGGAAATAAAAACGGCTGATTGAGATAGGCGTAGGATTTTAGCAGATCGCGGCGTTCATACTGCTCCAGCTGGGCTTGTTTGTGCTGATCGAGCGCGCGGTAGTAGATGGAAGAAATAAACGCCAACGAGCGGCTGGCGCCGATCACCACCACTTGCGGTTTTGGCAAATGGGCGGGGTAGAGGTCCTTGGCCAAAAATAAAAAGCCGCGCATGGCATCCAAGGTCAGGGTGGGGGCGGCGCACATTAAAATTTTACGGCCGGGGAAATAACCCGCCAGCTCATCGGGCGGAATATTTTGCGCCATATCGGAGGCGCCCATCAGCAAGATGTCGACGCCGTGGCGGCGGATAATGTCCAGGCATCCGGTCCACGAGTGATATACGGCTTGGCCGCCTTGCCCGCGCTTGGAGGATTGGCTGAGGTAGGCGGACGTCACCTTGACGTCAAAGTCGCGCGAAAAATAATTGCGCCAGAGATTCTCGTCACCGGAAAAATCGTATCCGGGGAACAGTGAGGCCATCAGCGCGGGGTCTTTCCACGGGTTGATCGAGCGCTTTTGACCGTGGTCGCCCACGCGCACTCCCAAAAACCGCCTGAGGGAAATAGCGGACCGCACACTAAGCCGCCCGAATAACTTCGGGTCTTTACGCGACAGCTTCACCACCAACAGCGTCAGACTTAGCGCCGCTACAGCTAGCCCGATAAAGAATGGTTTCGATTTGAGTTGTCCGTTAAGGGTCATGCATTGACAGCTTAGCCCGTTTTGTTAGGCTTTTTAACCAAGTGAGAAGATTTTTTTTCCTATTTTTAATGAGCTTGAGTTTTAGCCGCGCTTTCGCGGTGCCGCTCGACCTGCCCGCGTTTAAATTCGAGGTGGACAGCTGCAAGTCGGAGTCCGCCAATCATGGCACCGCGGACCGGACGGCGTTTACTGAGGTCCAGCTCGCGTGCGGCGATCTTCTGGTGCGGATGGAAATCACTCAGCCGGTGACCCCGGAAGTCATGGACCGCCAAGTGACCAATGAGTTGATAATGGTGCAGGGCAGTTATTCGGCCATGCGCAATCCCTACGCGGGTTTTATTTCAGATATCGCCAAGTGCCCGGCCAAGAATAATTTCGCGCGCGAAGATTTTCAGTTCGGCGGAAAAAAACGGCCTTTGATGATCGGGCGTATGACGGAACGGGGCGTGTGGGGCGCTTGCGGCCAGGCTTCCGAGGATTTTTGGGGCGCCGTTACTTTTATGAGAAGCGGGGACGCCATGATGAAAATTAAAATCACCACCACCAAGAAATTGGCCAAGGCCGTGTTCAACAGCCGCACGCGGGGGCTGCTGCGGGCCATTACGGCGCGATGAAAAAGGTTTATCTGCTTGCGCCCTTTGTATTGATAGCCACCTTGGCTTTTGTCTATGTGAAGTGGGAAAAATCACGGGTCAAGGGTCAGCCCAATATTCTACTGCTTAGTTTTTGCTCTTTGCGCTTGCAGGACATGCCCATCTTCAATGAGGCGTCCAAGCCGTTTCCGGCGCTAAAGGAATTTTTTGGCCAGAGCCTGTTGTTTAAGAACGCGGTAAACGGTTTGCCGTGGTCCAACATCACCAACTATGTCGATCCGACGTGGTTGAAAAGTGTGGGATACAAGCACGCCAAACGCAAATCACTCCGCGTTCCCGCCGCTCCGATCAATAAAAACACCCCGCAGAATTCCGAGGATCACAAGTTCAGCTTTACCGATTCCGACGTGCGGAACTATGAACTCTCCTATAGGGAAGGCATCGACAAGCTCAA
>JANMVK010000216.1:0-7214 GCA_031392725.1 Pseudobdellovibrionaceae bacterium | reverse complement strand
CACAAATAAAATTGAAAATTATTGTAGTTGCTTTGGCTAAGGCCCTCACCGCTAAACTCAAAATTTTGCGTCACGGCCGGCGCGGCGATAATTCCGACCAAGCCAAAACCTTTGCCCTTCAAGTCTCCACAAGTTAAATTGCGCTCATCGCCGCCACTGGAGTCGGTGGAGTACTTGCGCCAAACATCGATTCCGTCAATAACAGCTGCCGTTCCGGGCAGCAGATCCCACTTTAGGTCAATGCAGTGCGCGCCCGAACAGCCATTGTATTTAAATTTGGATCGGACGTAGCCGCCGTAGGGGGAAAGAGCGTCGACCACGCGAAACGGCAACTTCATGCCTGTAAATCCCTCGCGACCATTGTTTGCCATCTTAGCGTGGTAAAATATCAAACAGGTGCCAGAAGCAAATTCAGCGGGACTGCAACCCGAGCCTGACAGAGTGTAGACATTGTCAAATGAGGCTCCGGTGCCACCGGCCGAATTTCTAATGTTGGATCCGGATCCACTCGCTCCCGTATAGTCTTGAATCGTGGTCAAGGCCGCGTCCACAAAAGCGTTTGGAACGCCCTCGGACCCCGTCGGATACACAACCTTGCGGCTGACGGCATTCACAAACACATCCGAGTTGTTGTCAAAAAATCCCAGGATCATTTGAGTCTCTGGCTCAGGCTCAACGTCGGAGGAGCCATATTTTTTCCTAAAGCCGGCGGGCTTCAGCATGTTCAACCTGTTGGTGTTGAAAGATACGGTGCCACCGATATGCTGAAGCGCCCCACCCGCGGTTATAGTTAGATCATCGAATAGTTTGAAGCCGGTCTCCTCCACCAAAAAATCAAAATTGGCCCCTTGAACCGCAAATCCCTCAAACCATCCGTTTACAATGGCCTCACGCTCAACCACCATGGCGGGCTTTCCATTGCCAGGTTCAAACATAATGGCCAAAGTTCCGCTTGGACCACCACTATTGGACGTTAAATACCGGCCGGCGATTTGGGCCTCTTTGCCGTTGCTCGTGCCGGACGGCTTAACACTAATATTGACGTCTGTGACTCCGGAAACGGTCACTGCGGCATCATCATAATAAAATTTCATGTCGCCCGTGGCGTCGCCCTTGTACACATTCAAGGCTTGAATGAAAACGCTAACCCCATTTGGCACATTGGGAACTTCAAAGGTAATTGAAGTTCCGTAACCGACAGCTGTGGCCGAATCATGGAATTCTTTTTTTATTAACAGAGCAGGGCGGCCAGGAATCTGTACATTTATAATGGCTATATCTAAACTATAGTTGACCAATGCCCCGATTTTTTGATTGATCGGCACAGTTACTCTTACGCTGTTGTTGTCGGACTTCCGTGTGCAGCCCAGTCCAGCGCCAAATATAAAGACAAAATACACCGTCCACAACAGTGATTTCCGCATACGTCCCCCTGGAATATAAATCCTTACTTCTTATCGGTATTTTTAAGAAGCTTGTTGAATTCCCGTATCATTCCGGGACGGTTGCGGGGCGTAGAGAACATCAGTCAAACGGCGGCGGCGGTTGCGCAAGACCCACACCAATCCAGCCTCGACATTGTACCGAGTTCCCAATTCGGGATGAAGAATGACATGAGCTTGGCGCAGCTGGGAAAACGGCAGGGTGGGGAACAAATGATGTTCAACGTGGTAATTGAAATGCATCAAGCCCCATCGCTCCAGCCAGCGCGGATAAGTGCAACTGCGCGCGATCTCATGCTGGTCGAAAACCGACACGCGCGTGGGGCCGTCGTACTGCGGCAACTCGAGATGATGGGGGAAGTTCACAATCTCAATCAGTGTCAAATACAAGAACACCGCCGGTAAAATAACCGTGAGACACACGGTGGCCCCTGACAGCCACCCCACACCACCCCACAGTAGCAGTGGCAGCGCCACGCTGGAAAAATCCAACAGCGAAGATCTAGTTTTGCCCAATAGTAAAAAACAATTCCACCAGAATACCGCTTGCTGCATAATCGCCAGCACCGGCAGCCAAAGTGTCCAGCCGAGCTCCACGATCCAAGGCATTTTGCCGCCGTTTTTGACAAACAGGCACAACTTCATCACTGGATCTTTCTCGATATTGCCGGCCCAAAAGTGATGCTCCAGATGGCCCTTTCTCCACTGTGAGTAAGGCAAAAAGCATAGGCCTCCCCACACCACGCCCAAAATCTCATTGGTCCATTTGCGGGAACTTAAGATCCCGTGAACAGACTCATGCATGGCGCCGAAGGCTCTAAACATCAGAACCGCCAATATAATAGACGCTGTGACCATTCCCGGCCATTCACCCAAGCACACCAGGAGGTAAGAGGCGACTATCAGGACACCATCAACAGTGGCACAGAGGAGCCAGCCCCGGGAGCGCACGGTAAAGTCGAGTTGACTGTGAATTCGCTGATAGTGAACGCGGTCCATGTGACAAAAATCGGAATAATTTAACGAAGGCTTTAGTCTCTAAAATTTGACACATCATCCAATTTGATTTATATTTCATCCACATGGAACTATCCCAGACTCAACCAAACTTATTGATGAAGGACTTTTCGCTCGTCCTGCACGACACTAGCCGTTTCCTCGCCCGCCACAATATCTTGAAAACGCCGGAGATCGCTCCCAAGAATGTTGAGCTCTTGTTGCAGATGGATCCAGCCGAAGTCACGGAGACCATCTCCCGCGCCCGCAAAATTCTGGACGTTCACCTTGAGATCGAAAAAGAAGGCTGGGATTTTGATGACAGCGTGCGCTTAGCCAGGGCCGCGCTCAGCACGCTCCGCTTGCTGGTGTCTGACGAAATTTACCGCCTCATCCGCCGTAGCGATATTGTTGAGATCTACAACCAAGACCACATTCAGGTGTTCCGCAGCTTTAACTTCTTCCGCATATGTAATTATAATCTCGACGATGTTCTCCTCAACAAATGGTATGTCCTATATGAACGCAGTCCCGTGATCACCCAGACGATTATGGAACAGGTCGAAGGTCATCAAAAAGGCACGCGCTGCATTTCCGATTTTGAGGTCCCGGTCCATCCGATGAAAGAAAAATACGCCGAACCACAGGGCGTGTTCTTAACAAAGTTCAAGTATCTCGCGACGGTGTACAGTGGCCCAGAGCAGCGCGCGGGATTCCTCACGACGCTGCGTGGCCGCCGGATCCAAATGGCACCCGGACGTCTCGCCTTCATCTCAAATTAATTGAACAACTTAAGTTGTTTATTTACTTAATTTTGCCCCCGCAAAATCCGTTAGTAGTGGATACGCTGGAGGGCGAGTGACCGACAATCTTAAAAAGGATTTAGTCTATAAAGTATTTACCAGCCGTTGGCCGCAGGATGAGTTGGAACAAACCGAATACAACAAACTCTACCGCAGCTGGGACGCGCTCTGGTCCAAGACCTACAGCGAACTGGAAGGCGTGCAAGACCTGCGCTCCGATGATTTTGAACGCCTGAACGAAGTGTCGGGCTTTTATTTTAAGGATGAAGTGATCGGTGTGTTTTGCTTCAACTGGTACAACTTGGCGCTGCCTTCACACATGAAGCATTCCTACTTTAGCGCCTACCCGCCCGAGGCCATCGAAAAACTAAAACAAATGGACGCCAAAATTGTGATGAGTATGGGTAACCTGGCGGTGCTCCCAGACTGGCGCAAACGCGACAGTGGCCTGATCTCAGAGGCCTTTGTCGGATTGGGCTGCAAACGCTTCCTGCAATCCGACGCCGATTTCCTAATTGCCTACACCCGCAACGACCGCAAGGTGAATGAACTGTGTTACCGCCACGGGGCGCAGTGTTTAGTGGCCAATCATATGGAACACAATGTGTCCGTCGACATCATCGCCATTTCCCGTAAAGAGGTCGTGATCGCCCAGGACAAAGGCGTGCTCGATCTCGTTGAAAACCTGTGGGGCCGGCGTGAAGTTTTCGGCGGCCAGGTCCACGGCCAAAGACAAGTGCATTACCGACAGGCGGCTTGATGCTGAAGAGCACCGAGCTCCGCACTCTCACCGCGACTAACTACCTTTGGCCGGCGTTTTACTTTTGTGTTGATTGGTCGTTGGTGGTGGCGTGCGCTTGGGTGAGTCAGACCTTGGCCTCTTGGCCCGTGTATCTCGCCGCGGTCTTGATCATCGGCGGCCGTCAGCACGCGCTCTTTGTCTTGATTCATGAGGGCGTGCACAAGCATCTGGCCCGCGGAAAAAAATTAAATGATTTCACCGCCAGTTGGCTAGCCGCTTATCCCTTGCTATTCGACATGCACGCCTACCGCACGACCCACCTAAAACATCATGAACATCTCAACACCGAGCAGGATCCCGACTGGATCCGCAAACGTCCGCGCCGGGAATGGCAGTTCCCCGCGGCCCGAAAAAATCTCGCCGGATTTATTCCCTATTTTTTATTGGTGTGGGGACCTCTCGAATGGACCATCATAATTGTGCTTTACTCGGGGATCTTTGAGAGAGAAACTTATAGAAACCCTTTAGCCCGGAGCCGGTTGTTGCGGAAACTTATTTTTTATTCTCTCGCTGCAGCAGTCATCACTCTTCTTGGAGGTTGGTCCACCGTTCTTTGGTACTGGCTGGTTCCGCTGTTCGTGGTTTTTCCGGCCGTTCAGCGTTTGCGAAGTGTCGCGGAACATTTTGGCTTGCCGTGGACCCATGATTTGAATTCATCGCGCGATGTTTTAGCGGGTCCGATGGAACGAAGTATGTTTTCTCCTCACTATGTGAATTTCCACCTATCCCATCACCTTTATCCGGCCGTGCCCTGCTACCAATTGCCCCGCCTGCACCAAAGATTGATGGAAATCCCGGACTTTAAAACCAAAGCCCATGTGAATTCCAGTTATCTGGGCCTGGGCCGCTCCGTACTACGGGATTTGGTGACCTTAGGCCCGGGTTTATCTACTTCACCAGGATCAACAGCAGAGCCAGAGCAAATAACCCAATTAAAAGCGTCATAATCTTTGAAAGTTCCGTGAGCTTCTTCTTCTTGAGCTGCTCGATCTCGCCTTCTAATTGCTGAATCCGGTCCATCATGGCCTCTTGCCCTTTACCCATGCCACCACTGGACATAAGTCCCGCGCTTAGAACCCGCATCAGTTCGGGGTTTTTGCCTTCGAGCTGCAGCAGCCATTCGAGCGACCGGCAAACATGCGGAGGCATCTTCGCTTCGTCCTTCACCCACCGCGACCAGGCCGAAGGGTCCACCATCAACAATTGACTCATTTTACGGGCCGAAAACCCTAGGTTTTTGCGGATATTCTCAATGCCCCCATATCGCTGATGAAAGACCCGCACTTCGGCTTCATATTTCATGCGCAAAGGGGTCTTTTGGCGGCCTAAATGGTCCGGCTCACCCTTGAACTCGTGACCCTCGAGTTCGAAATCCATTTCCATTCTGTCCTCGCAATGTTGTGTTTTGCATTACTTTATTGTGAGGCACGATACTTTCCGGTGTAAATCACAATTTAAGTAAGTCCAGTACTTTTGTTTACAGTTATGTATCATTGATGGTTGATGGCGATGTGGACCTCAGCCTACCCGGTTTCAAAATCGACTTCGTATTATAACTATAAGCCACAGTGCTAAGTAGTTGACATAACAGTGATTTGTCTGTGGACTTGAAGGTACAAACGCTCGTGAGGCTAAGGAAACAGTGAAGGTTCGGAGCGTCTAAACATGTTTTATATACTGTTTTTCACTCACGCCAGATTGGAACGGCATGACACGAATCAAGGCCAAAGTTAGATACACATTAAACAAGAATAAATATCTGCTCGAACCCGAGTACGACCGTCTAGTTCACATTCTGCAAAATTTCCGCGATAAAGACCCAAGAAATTGCACACTGTTTTGGACCCTCCTCCACACCGGGGCCAGGGCCCAAGAAGTTTTGAATTTAAAGCCCGAGGATTTGAACAGCTTCGACGAAACGGTTTTCATTCGTGGACTAAAGGGTAGCAACGATCGCGAGCTCCCCGTTCCCAGTTGGCTGTTCAAACGATTGAACTCGGAAAGCGCCCGGGCCAAAAACCAAATGATCTTTTCGATCAGCTACAATCGCCTTCGGCAAATCTGGGAGATGTACCGGCCCGTTCACAAAAAACTCCACGCCTTAAGGCACACCTTCGCGATTCGTTTATATAAGAAGACAAAGGATCTACGCCTGGTCCAGGTCGCGCTCGGCCACCGCAATATTACTAATACGATGGTCTATGCGGATTACATTTATTCGCAGCAGGAATTGCGTAAGCTGATTTTGCTTTGAAGTTTGATGAGATGATCTTGCAATGAGAAATGTATTTATCCTCTGCCTGTTCTCCGGCTTGTTCTGTTTATTTCCCGGATTCGAGGCCGCTGGCCTACTCTCAGGGTATGGTGGCTTCGGAGGTGGGGCCAGGGTCTCACAATCAAATGACTATCACCTTCTGGAAAGCCAGAAGGGGTTCCAGAAAACTTCCCGGGCCATTCAGTTTCATTTTGATTTGGGCTTGCTATTGTTTGATACCCTTGGATTTGGCATGACGAACTCCAGTCCCATCCCTGTGAGCGGGCGTCCGTTCGGGAACCAATTCGGATTTGGACCTACAATCAAATTAAAACTCGGATCCCTTCGAATTTACGGACAGTATGGTCGGGGCGTAGAGAGAGATTTTTATCTAGACCCAACCACTAGTAAAGAGGACGCCTCCTCTCTCCACAACATCCAGTTCTGGTCCATATTTCTGGGGATTAAAGTAAAACCCGCCACTTCGAAAGCTGCGAAAACGGCTGACCCGTCCATCGGGCTGAGATTTGTGCATTATTGGATGACCGAAACAAAAACGATCCTTGATCAAAGCACTTTGGGACATTTCAATAACGTATTTCTTAGCTGGTACAGTTCCGCCGACATTTTCTAAGAGATTTGGGGCCGATGGCCTGGAACTTGAAAAGCATATCCCCCATGAGATCAGTTCTAATTGGCGCCCTCCTGCTGGCCACCCCTGCCGCGCAGGCATTACCATTTTCCAAATGTGAACTAGGATTGTACAATTCCTCTATGCAGGAATCCGACAGGTGGCGCGAATACAATCGTGCGGGCAACGAACAGCCCGCACGGCCCAGAGTTATTAAAACCCTAGAGCTGCTGACCGCTCCTGGCCGCGCTTTAGACCTCGGCGCCGGCGGCGGCCGCGATAGCCG
>JANMVK010000043.1:0-2126 GCA_031392725.1 Pseudobdellovibrionaceae bacterium | reverse complement strand
CATTCGGCCTCCCAGCAAAGCGTGCGGTGTTTTTCTTGACTCAAAAATCACTTCGAATTTCTGCCTAAATTGTACGCAACGATCCGCGAAATCCGCAAGATTTATATTTTGACTAGCCTTTTTGATATTTCGTCAAGAATTCAACCCCTCATGCGCTGAGACATCAAATCTTTGACGACATTGGGATCGGCCAATGTGGAGGTGTCTCCTATATTATCCAGTTCATTGCAGGCAATCTTACGCAGAATCCGGCGCATGATTTTGCCGCTTCGGGTTTTGGGCAAAGCAGGGGCCCACTGGATAAAATCAGGCTTGGCCAGACCACCAATCTCCTGCTTAACCCATTCTCCTAAAGCTTTGCGCAAGTCTTCAGTGGGTTTAACGTCAGCATTTAAAGTGACGTAGGCGTAGATGCCTTGTCCTTTTATATCATGAGGAAATCCCACCACGGCGGCCTCACTCACATGATCGTGCGCCACCAAAGCGCTCTCAATCTCAGCGGTGCCCAATCGGTGGCCAGAAACATTGAGCACATCATCCACCCGGCCGGTGATCCAATAATATCCGTCTTCATCGCGTTTGCAGCCATCGCCGGTGAAGTACAAGCCCGGATAAGCAGCAAAGTAAGTGTTAAAGAAGCGCTCATGATCCTTAAAGACCGTGCGCATTTGGCCGGGCCACGAACCCTCCAAACATAAATTGCCTTCGCATGCGCCTTCCAAGCGCACTCCCTTTTCGTTCACAATCACCGGCTTGATTCCAAAGATCGGCATGGTGGCCGAGCCGGGCTTGAGGTCGGTGGCGCCGGGCAGGGGAGAAATCAAAATTCCGCCGGTCTCGGTCTGCCACCAAGTGTCCACGATGGGGCAGCGGCCGCCGCCAACCACGCGGTGATACCATAACCAAGCTTCGGGATTGATCGGCTCGCCCACCGACCCCAGCAAACGCAAAGACGCGCGCGAAGTTTTATTTACCGGAGCTTCACCGAGCGCCATCAAAGCGCGGATCAAAGTGGGCGCGGTGTAAAGCGTGTTTACTTTATATTTATCGACAATTTCCCAAATGCGCGACGCCGTGGGAAAAGTCGACAGACCTTCATACAAAATACTGGTCGCGCAATTGCTCAACGGACCATACAGAATGTAACTGTGGCCGGTGACCCAGCCGATATCGGCCGCGCACCAATAAACATCCTCGGGATGATAATCAAACACCAATTGATGAGTAAACGAAGCGTAGGTCAAATAGCCGCCTGTGGTGTGCAGCACGCCTTTGGGTTTATTGGTCGAGCCCGAAGTGTAGAGCAGGAACAATGGGTCTTCCGCGTCCATGATTTCAGGTTTGCACTCCAGCGGCTGATCTTTAACCAATTCGTGATACCAATGATCCATGCCTTTATTAAACGGCACTTCGGTCTTCGTGTGCTTCACGCAAACGACGGCCTTGACCCGTTTGGCCTTTTTCACCGCTTCATCCACACTGACTTTTAATTTTACTTTGCGGCCGCCGCGAATGCCTTCATCGGCGGTGATCACAAAATCACTTTCACAATCCACGATGCGGTCGGCGACCGACTCCGGGCTAAATCCGCCAAACACCACCGAGTGAACGGCGCCGATGCGCGCGCAAGCCAGCATGGCGTAGGTGGCCTCGGGGATCATGGGCATATAAATCGTGACCCGGTCGCCCCTTTTTACACCGATTTGCTTCAAACCGTTGGCCAGTTTGCACACTTCGTCCTTAAGCATCTGATAAGTGATTGCCAGGGCCTTGACCGAGGTGTCCTCTGGCTCCCAGTAAAAAGCAACGCGGTCTTTATGCTCAGGCAAATGGCGGTCGATACAGTTAAAGGAAACGTTTAACTTTCCCCCAGTGAACCACTCGATGTGAACCGGCTTATTGAATGTGCAGTTCTGGACCTGTTGCCACTTTTCATGCCACGTCAGGCGGGAGGCGGCCTCAGCCCAGAAGGCATCAGGGTCTTTCAACGAGGCCTCATACATCTTCGTGTACTTCTCCTTGTTGATCCACGCGTTCTTGTTCCATTGAGCGCTGACGGGAAACTGCGTCGCCATTTAAACTCCCCTTGTACTTATATGTACCGGACTAACATGGGTTGCGCGGCG
>JANMVK010000040.1:0-1605 GCA_031392725.1 Pseudobdellovibrionaceae bacterium | reverse complement strand
GCGGGCTTCCGCTCGGCTGCCGCAATTACCAGTACCAAGTTACGCTCAAAGGCACCAACGGCTTCCGCGTGAACACCGAGATCAACGGTGAAACTTGGTCGGTCGACGAGAAGTATGATTTCACGCGGCTCGCGCGCGCCGGCTCGAAAATTGTGGCTTACACTCCGGCGCCGAAAAAAGAGGGCGCGGGCAATTCTCCCGCGACAGGCGCCGGCCCCGGGATCGCCGACGCCGGCGCCGGCGGGACGAGCGCGGCTTCCGCGAAGCGGCAGGGAATTTTTAGCGCCGCGGCCTCCGCCGGAAGTTTCGGGGGCACCTCAGACCGTATACCCATGGCGGTGCTCGCCGGTGATCAGATGGCGCCGCTGGTGGAAGTCCCGCCTTTGCAAATTCCCACACTGAGCTCGATCCTCAGTCCCGCGGGCGCAATTCAGAAACCCGAGGACGAAGCCAAAACCAAACTGGAAAAATGTTTCTCTAAACGCCTGTTCGGCACCAAGATGTGCGGCAGTCTGTTTGAGGAATTGGAAGCGCAATGCGCGAAAGGCACCGAGAAACAAAAAATTTCGGTGATGTGTCTGGAGTACACGCGCAAAATCGTCGAAGTACGGCTCGATGATTGCAATGGCGATGAGGAAACCTGGGGCAAATGTGAGCTGAGGGCCCAGCAAATGGCTAAATTCTGCGCCAACCCGTTAAAACAAATGAGTTCAGAATGCCGCGCGCTAAATAAATATCTGGCAAAAACACCGACCGGCAAACCCAACCCGGTGCGGGACATTGCCCAATCCGAAGGCGGCGCCCCCGGCCTCGGCATGGTCGCGGACCTCACTTCCATCTCGTTGCTAAAAAACGTGCAGTCGCTGGAGCCCGCCATGCGCAAACTGCTGCATCTTCGGCCCGTTTCCTACGAGTTGAAAGAGGGCCGGCGCAAGGACATTGGCTTTGTCGCCGAGGAAGTGGAAGCCATCGACCCGGCCCTGGTCAGCTATTCAGCTTCCAGTGAACTGCAAAGCGTGCGTTATCCACAACTCACCGCGCTGCTTACCAGCGGCTTGCAGGAGCTTTACGGAATGTGCAAGTCGGATATAGACTTAAACAAAGACTTAATTCGGAAAGTGATTTCATTGCAGGATGAAAACACCGAACTGAAAAAACAGCTTAGTAAACATGCCAAAGATCTTCTCTTGATCAAAGAGAAGCTGGGGTTGAAGTGAGGATGCATGATGAGGCGTAAGTATTTTGTCGATCACAAGTTTCAGTGGACCATCGTGGGCTACACGATCGTGATCTCGCTGTTGACCTCGATGATGCATGTCACGCTCGCGCGCTTGAGCGTGGTGCACACACTGCGGATGAATATCACGGTTATGATCTTCGCCGGATTTTACCTCGGGATTTTTATTCTCGCAGTTCTCGTTTCAAACCGGCTGGCCGGGCCGCTCTACCGCCTGCGCCGCCATTTGCACGAAGCGGTGGCCGGCAAACGGCTGCAGAAAATTTTCTTCCGCGATCATGATTTCTTTTCCGATCTCAACGAGGCTTATAACGCCTATGTAGATTCCCTGCCCCCACCCGAGATCAAACGTGAGGGCGGCTTCTCGC
>JANMVK010000015.1:0-2419 GCA_031392725.1 Pseudobdellovibrionaceae bacterium | reverse complement strand
GACCGGCTGTCCTGGCTGTCGATGGCGGTGGATCCAAGATCGACGCGGCGCTGCTGCGCGCCGACGGCACCGTGCTCGGAGCGTCGAGGATCGCCACCCGCGACTTCGACGAGAACGGCGGCCCCGAGCACATGCAGCAGGTGCTCGACGCCGTGTCACTCGCCGGGCGCGATGCCGGCGTCGGCCTCGACCCGCCGGTGCCGGTTTTTGACCGGGCCAAGAATACAGTGTGCTCCAATGTCACCAACTTCGATATCCACGATATCGCCCGCGCTAGCCGCACCTATGGCGTCGATCAGTACTTTATCGTCAATAAAATGCAGGAACAGCTGAGCTTTGTGAGCCGGGTTCTGGATCACTGGCGCCTCGGCGTGGGCAGCGAATACAATAATAAACGTAAGACCGCCCTCAGCATGGTGAAGCTCCAGCCGACCCTGGAAGACGTTATAAAGACCTACGAAATCAAACCCACGATCATTTGTACGTCCGCCCGCGAATTGGGCATTCCCCGCATCACCTTTAAGGACCTCCGAACCAAGTTGGAATCTCAAGACAGCTCAGGCTCGTTTTTATTGGTTTTCGGCACCGGTTTTGGCCTCGGGGACCAAATTCTGAGCCAGGCTGATTTGCTGCTGGAACCCCTAAAAGGAGCGTCCAAAGATGATTACCGCCACCTGTCGGTGAGGTCAGCTGTAAGCATCGTTCTTGACCGCCTCCTAGGTAGGTGGTAACTCAAGTGTTTTCGCCAAAACTATTGGAGCGCGTCATGTCCGATTTAATCCGCCGGGTTACCTATGATCGAGTCAAAAAGAACAAGAAACTTCCTGATTTTGGAACCGGTGACACCGTTGGTGTTTACGTAAAAGTTAAAGAAGGCGAGAAAGAACGCATTCAGCTTTATGCCGGCGTTGTTTTGAAAATGCAGGGATCAGGTCCCTCACGCAGTTTCACCGTGCGCAAAATCGCCAGCGGTGTGGGCGTGGAAAGAACCTTTCCGTTGCTGTCGCCGATCATCGATCGCGTGGAAGTGATCTCACACGGTAAAGTCCGCCGTTCACGTCTGTTTTATCTTCGTGGCCTGAAAGGCCGTTCGGCTCGTTTGGATAGCGTCACTTACTACGGCGAAAACGCCAACGCTCCCGGCGCCGCCGATGAAGCAACGGAAGTTTCCGAAGGTGGCGCGGCTCCCGAAACCGCAGAACCCAAAGCACCTAAAGCCGAAAAAGCACCCAAGACTGACAAGAAGGCTAAACCTGCTAAAACTGAGAAGCCCGAAAAAGCTTAAAAAGGTTGATTGGACCACATTCAATCCCGCGCCGGTTATAGGCGTGGATGAGGCCGGGCGGGGATGCCTGGCCGGACCTGTCGTCGCGGCCGCCGTCATTATGTGCGCGCCCAATAAACGCCGTTTATTCCGTGATTCGAAACTCGTGCCCGAACCCCGGCGCGAGGAGTTCTTTGAAATGATTGTGGCTAGGCACCAGTGGAGCGTGGGAATTGCATCCGTCGAAGAGATCGACGCGATCAATATCCTGCAAGCGTCGCTACTCGCCATGAAACGGGCGGTGCAGGGCCTGGGGATTAAATGCGGACATATTTTAGTGGACGGAAAATTCACCATTCCGGACTTGCACGGCTTTTCCCAAACACCGTTAATCAAAGGCGACATGCGCGCCGAGAATATTTCGGCGGCAAGCATTATCGCCAAAGTCACACGCGACCGGATTATGCGTGAGCTGGGAAAAAAATTTCCGAAGTATGGCTTCGCCGTTCACAAAGGTTACGGCACCAGCCGGCACCGCCGAGCCTTGGCGAAGGTGGGTGCGTGCGAGCACCATCGTCTCACGTTCGCCGGGGTGCTCCCCGAAGACGCTTTCGGCACGGACCCTCTCAGCACGGACGCGTGAACTTTTCGTCTGCGAGTTTCTAAAAAATAACGGCTGGAAAATTCTGTTTCACGACGTGAAGGTGTGGCGCACACAGGTGGATATTATTGCGCGGTCGCCGGACCGCGTGCTGACGATCGTGGAGGTGAAATCTCAGGTGCCTTGGGTGCCCGGACCTCAAATGTTTCGCCTGGAAAAAATATGCACATTCTTAGCTGAGTTCGAACGTGTGGAGCTAAGCTTGGCTTTGGTCCATGATTCTTGTGTGCGGATCTTGCCTGTCGACCGATTGACAGAAATTTGAGATGTGGGACACTAATAGAGATGAAACTTTGGTTCCCAGCGTTAGTCGCGGCCGCAGTTATGAACTTTACGCCCCGGGCTTTAGCCCAGGGGAGTAACAATCTTCCGCCGGGAGAATTTGGCAGCAATCCCACCCGGGAATTTGTGATGAGTTGTACTTATGGGGTGCTGGCAGGGACTTTAGTGGGCGCGGCTTCGTTGGCGTTTACTGATAAACCGTCTGATAGTTT
>JANMVK010000819.1:0-11555 GCA_031392725.1 Pseudobdellovibrionaceae bacterium | reverse complement strand
CCAGCAATAAAAAGTCGCCGTGTTTAAGCTTGTCGAGAAATTTAGCTGATAGGTCGCGCACCTTCTGCGTCCATGTGCGGTCCCTGAAAAAATGGCCCGCGGAATACATCAAAACGGCGCTCACCATGGTGATCGGATAGATCACTGCGCACGCCACCGGAAAGCCGAAGATCGCGCCCGCCGCCAGGTTAAGCACTGTGCAGCCGCCGGGAATTCCCACCGAGGACGCCGCCAAATGGGCCAGACAAAAAATCGCAATCGCTAAGCCAGCATGCTGCTGGTAAATTTCATGGATGTAAGTCGTCATTGCGCTTCCGGCGGTCTTCACGCTCGCGCATCACCTGAGTGATTTTGCCGGCCGCGGCCGCCCAAATCAGATTGGTATCAACGGCGCCATATTTACGGGTTTTCCACACCGGCGGATTGGTCGAAAGAATCCGGATCAAGGAAAACGCCACGGAAGATCTTAATGCGGCCTTCAGTGATGAAAAACGATAACCCACGGCAATGGTGTCCGTGAGATTCTCAACCTGATGCCACACATGCGGCGGAACATAGAGCACATCACCCGGCTTGAGGTGCGCGGTGTAAGCCCGCGCGCCGGCGAACAGCGGGAATTTTTTTAAATCGGGATTATCCAAGTCGACCGGACTCTTCACGTAGGCGGAATTGGTCACCTCGGGATAGAGGCCGACTGAATCCCCGGGATAAAACATCGTCCATTTTTTCTCACCGTGAATTTGCACATAGAGATTGCACGGCTGATCCGCGTGCAAATAAGTTTTTTGTCCGCGCCCGCCCATAAACATGTAGTAGGTATTGCCGAAAGTTCCCGGTCCCCGCATTTGGCCCAGCCAATTCAAATCCAAATCGTTGGCCAGCTCAGGGTTGTCATGCAAAAGCGGACTGAAGCGCAAGTAGCGGTCGCCGCCCTGTTTAATATTGCCGATCAGATCCCGCACGCTCAGGAATTGATGCTCCGAGCTGCGCTCCCGGGTGGTGAGGCCCTCCGACTGCACGATCAACAGATCACTGTCTCCATGAGCCACGGAAAAATAATCCAGATCCCATTTTTTGCAGCACGGCCAATTTTTGGCGGCGCCGTCAAAAATCACCGGCTTGCTAGTGGAAAAATAGCCGTGCTGGAATTGCCGTGTGCTCAGGTTCCCCACCCGGTCCACTTCCACCTCAGGCAACCGCGGCCGGTTGTTCCACAACCGCGTCATCCGCCGGATAATAATTTTTTTAATAGGATTGAGCGTCACTCGA
Source organism: Pseudobdellovibrionaceae bacterium (assembly GCA_031392725.1). Lineage (GTDB taxonomy): Bacteria > Bdellovibrionota > Bdellovibrionia > Bdellovibrionales > UBA1609 > JALHOQ01. The sequence continues at coordinate 10,286 of JANMVK010000819.1, read as the reverse complement.
AATAGCCTGGGCCCTAAGAGCTGCTCAGCTACTAAAAAGAAGTGGGCGACAATGCGATAGAACCGTGGAATCGTATATGAAGGTTTCATTCAGGATTTAAATCATAGGAGATTCAAAATAAAAAGTCCCAAGAAATCCATTCTGATAGCGTGCTCCGGACTCGGAATGGGCAATGCGTCCCGCGTGGTCGCCATTATAGAAGCCCTAGACAACAATCTCCAATGTCACGTCGTGACATGGGGATCGGGCCACCGGTTTTTTTCCGAGTACCATCGAAAGTCAGGGGCCGCCTTCACGCTGCACCAAATGGAAGGCTATAAACTCAAGGTTAATCTGCTTTCCTACATTAAGTCCTTCATCAGAAATGTGCTCCTGCTGAGGAAGCTTATCAGCACTGTTCAACCTTCTTTGATTTTGCTGGATTCCGATTATCACTTCCCCGCCTATTTTGGCATGTCGGCCCCGGTGGTTTATCTTGGCCAGACTTTAGATATCCTTGAACGAGCTCACGCCATGCGCTATCGACCGAGCAACTGGCGCGAACGGGTCACCTTCGCTCTGCGGGAACGCCTCGACGGCTGGTATCAAAAATTATTCGCCGATGTGATTCTGGTGCCCTGCTTCGGCCGGGTGGGTCCGGTGAGCCGGAAAATAAAACGCATCCCTTTAATTGTGCGCCGCCAGTTTTTGAAATCCACCAAGCGCCCGATCGATCATGGGAAAACCGGAATTCTGTTGAGTGGTTCGGAGATTGAGAAGAATGCCTTCGCCGCCCTTGGACAGCGCTTCAGTTTGCCGGTGCTGAACCCGGTGCCCTCACAGGCGGATATGCTGGAGCGCTTTGATATCGTGGTGGTGCAAGGCGGACTCAGTTCCATTTCTGAATGTATCGCGCTCTCCAAATTTATGGTGGTGGTGCCGATTGAAGATCATCCCGAGCAGTTTCTCAATGCCATGCAGGTGGAGCAGCTGGGCTTGGGCTTACGATCAAGTCTTTATGAAATGGCCGATTGGCCGCATTTGATGGACAGGGTGATGAGAAATGTCGATCAATCGCCGAAGTCGAATGTCGCCTGCACCGGCGCCGAAGCCGCGGCCAAGATTATATTGCAAGACCTGTTGAATATAAAAATGACGGTTAAGCCTTTACCAAAGCCAGAGCTGTACTTATTGGAGTGCAAAGACGCCGCTCCGTGAGCTGAAAGCCCGCTTCCCGCGCGCGCTCAATATAAAATTCCACTGATCGTGAATGAGCCGGACAAGATTGCCGCCGGTGCATCCATTCATAAACTTGGCCCGGCCAGCCACCCGTGGGCACTAAAATCACCAGCCGGCCGTGCCGGCTGAGCAGGCGCTCCACTTGCGGAAAAAAAGCCGCGGGCTCCTCGACAAATTCCAAAACGCCGGCGGCCAGCGCCACGGCAAAATGTTGTGACGGCAGGGCGCTTAACTCGGACACATCGGCTTGCACGCAGGGAATTTTCCGGCGCGCCAATTCCCGCAACATCCCGCTCGACGAATCGACGCCGGTGACGTCCATCCCGTATTGGTCGCGCAAAGGAATGGAATAAAATCCCGCGCCGCAACCGAGATCAACTATGCGGATGCCCGCTTTCGGTTGAATCATTTTTATTAAAACGGAAAATTCGCGGCGGCGGAACCACTGCCACAGACCGGATCGCGAGCGCGCCAAATAATCCGGCGCTTGGCTGTCAAAGTAATGGGTGACTAAACTCGCTGGGCCCAGATTAAGCCTCCGGGATTATGGGGCGCCGGTTTTACCACGATTTCCATGGTGAAATTGGTGGCGCTGAGCAGGGCCTCGATTTGCTGTTGGGAATAGGTGCGGGCGTGCTGCTTGCCGCCGGACGCGCCGTCAACCAGCTTGCGGTAAATCCGGTACGGGCTCCACGGATACTCCTGTGTGTAGGAAAATAGTAAATTTTTAGTTTTAAGTTTTTCGAACAATTCGCACAGCAAGTCCGAATCGACCCAATCGGTCACTCCCAAAAATACGGTGAGATCCGACCACGGCAACGGCATTTTGGTTAAATCCTCAGCGACAAAGCGGAAATGCGCGGGCAAGCCGCGCGCCGCCGCGCGGGTGATGGCGTTTTCGGCAATGTCGACTCCGATGTAATTGCCGCAATGGCCGGCTAATCGTTCCGCCAGCACGCCACTGCCACAACCCAATTCCAAAATTGCGACACCAGGTTGGGTGCGGTCTAAAATTATTTTCTCCGCATGGCTAAGGCGGTTGCGCACGGTCCACGCCAGGGGGTTCATCGCGCTGCGGGCGGCGTAGCGCGCCTCTTCCCAAGCTAAGATTTTACCCTCCCAATATTGTTTGGCGGTATTGGTATCAAGCACGTAAATGCCCCAGTATGGATTTAAGTTCAAACACACGGTAAGCCCGCAGCGAATCGGTCACGCCACTGGCTTCGAAATCATCGGTCAAAGCGGGATGCACCAGCAAGGGAGATCCGCCGGCCGCGCTGATTTTGCGCAACATTTCATCGCGCGAGCTCAAGTGGCGCGGACGCAGGTAGTGGCAGGGTTTGATTTTCACCAAAGCCAAATTCGGCTGGTGCTTAAGAAACCAGCGCGACTGCAGGTAACTGGGCCAATGGTGGACATCGAGCATCAGCATCAATTCCGAATAGGAACTCCGTCCCAGCTGCGCGATTACGACATCGGCTATTCCAGGCAAAAGATGCACGTGGTGGTGGCCGTTTAAGCCCTTTAAGGGAATTCCCAATTGCTCGAGCCGGCCGAGCTGCGCTGTTAATTCTTCATGCACAAATTCCGGATTGATCCGGCCCAATAGACTTTGCAGCATCAGCCGCTTGTGTGTTGGCAACGATAAATCCGGCGCGCTCAGGGCCAAGCCGTAAGTGAGATTGAAATGCAGGTAAAGGCCCACATCGGAAAAAGACAGGAGCTCTTGCAGGCCGTCTTCCACATACTCCGCGGTGGCCATGCACGACGCAGAGCGGAGCAGACCTTTTCGGGCCAACTCCAAAATTCCCTGGTTAATTGACGGTGAAAGTCCCCAATCATCCGCGTGAAAAATTCCCGCTTCCATCAGGCTTGATTAAAGACCAAGATCGGAAGGATGAATAGAAAGACTTTTTTATTCGCGTTGCCCGTCATGGCTTACTTTGCCCTGTTGGTCGACATTCCAATCGTCCTGCATCGCACCATCTTTTATGCGTTTCAGACCCGGGATTTGACCCGCGCCGCGGATTTGCTGCTAGGTACGCCCATTTTTTACGGACCCGAAATGACCGGGGGCGGGAATCTGCCGGGGCCGTTCTATTATTTTCTGCTGCTACCTTCGATGCTGTTCGGAGCCAACTGGGAAAATGCCTGGGCGGAAATGATGGTTCTTGCAGCCGCCTCAGGCACTTTGGCCTGGATTTATTTCCGCTCGAAAGGCCTTCCCCTCGTGGGGCTGCTGGCCTGCTCGTTTGTGGCCGGAGCGGCCTTCACCCAGCATTTTCTGACGATTTTTATCAATCCAAGCTATCAATTCATCGTTCTAGTGCCTGTTTTAATATTGATTTGCCGCGCCTTTGATCCGGAGGCGCAGCCCGCCACTAGGAGCCGCAGTTTCATTGGAGCCGCGTTGCTGATCGGGCTGGGGATTCAGATTCATTACTCCATTATCGCGCTGTTTCCGGCGATGCTCACTTTGCAAATTTTCGCAAAGCGCCTTGGGGCTCCCCAGGTGAAGGCCAAAATACTTTGGATCGCGGCCGCAACCTTGATCGTGCCCACCGTCCCCTACTTGGTTTGGCTGTTGCTGCTCAACCAAAATGTTCAACTTGGCCAGGCCTCAAATTATGTGGGCCATTCCAGCAATTCATTGCCGATGTTGGCTTTTTTGTTTAACGCCATCTCGGCCATTAATCCTTGGGATATTGCTTTGATCATCAAACGGCAGCTGCAGGTCAATACGCCGCCCACATTGTATCTGATTGCGCTGTCCTTGATGGTCAGTCACTCGGCCGCAAAGTGGGTGAAGAATCCCGGCCTAATGGCGGATGATGAAAATCTAAAAATGCGCGGGCGGGCCCTGACGCGGCCCCTTTGGGTTTGCGCGGCCTTTGGTTTTATTCCCTTCAGCTATGTGTTTATCGTGCCCATCGCCAATCGTTACGGTCTGACCATGATGATTTCCCTAGTGTTGCTGGCCGCCGTGCTTCAAGGCTGCGCGCTGTCGTCGAAATTTAAGCAATATACTTTCAACACACTGGCGTTATTAACGGCCGCGGCTCTGGGCCTGACCGTGGTCGAGAGCCCGGAGGTTTCATCGAGTGATTTAGCTCATATGGGCGCGGCAGTTGGGGCTGCGGCGCTAGTGATCTTCATCACGTTTATCAATAATCCAAAACTTCCCACGGCTAAGATTTTCGGGTTTGTGTTGAGTGTGGCCTTAGTGCTGCTACACCGCGAGCAGTGCCGGCTTGGGGAATTCAGGATGTATAAGTCCAATATGGTCCGCTATGAACACTGGCACAGCGTTTGGTCGGACATCTATCAGCAAACCGGATGGCCGGTTGAGAAATTAAAGACCAGAATTTATTTTATTAATGCTCACATCGACGGTGACCCGGAGCCAATGTACCGGACCGTGATGCAGGAACGCGGCCCGGTCACGCAATCAAACAATGCGCCCGACGGATTCTTCGTTTTCGTGAAACCACCCGGTACTGACCGAGATTTTCGCAAATGGATCCTCGAGCAGCCCATCAATGATGAAGTGCGTGGGGGCATTGAAAACGGACTGATCCGGCTCTCGGTGACCAGCCAGGAAGGCGCTTGGGCGGTGGCCTATCATGTCGACCCCAAAGCCAATCTGCCCAAACATTTTCATAACTGGGGTTTGTTTTATAACAAGTCCACCGATCGCGAACGCCTGTCCGGCCAGGCTGCCAATACGGCTAAGAAAATCGCGGACAATAAATTTCTGTTCAAATGGAACGAGTGTCCTGACCAGCATCCGTATTGTGATAACGGAGCTTTCGTAAATATGAGCTCAAAAGGAGATGGCCGGCTTGAAGTCAGCGTCGAGGTGATCGGCGAATCTTTGTCGCAGAACTCCCCCTGGATCCATCCGACCTGGACCCAATCATGGAATAATCCCTACGTGGAGATCAATTGCGGTAAAAAACGGGAAATTTTAAACCTGGCCGCTAACATTGGGTACCAACGCAAATTTATGTTTTATCAGGAGATCACAACATATTTTATCGCCAACAATTCAATGCTCGCCCCATTTGAGCGGACCTTTCAGCTCCGCTGTGATCAACCCGTGTCGTCCGTTTCCGTCGGGCGCGAGGCCTCCACGGTCGACCGGATTCAAGACTCCTTTGTGCTGCCCGCGCAAAAACTAACGGTCAAATTGTAGGCTGCCTGATGAACATCCGCTTAACATTAATTTTGGCCGCGATGATCGGTCTGGGTGGCGTGACGGCGGTTTATCTGTGGCCGGGAAATGCAAATCTTAAGACGGCGTTAAGCCACCATGGCTTGAGCTTCAAACTTGAATCTTTCAAGGTCAGCCGCGAATCGGCCCAAACGGTGAAGTCCATGAATGTGGTCGAACTCTTGGCTAACGCGGGCTCCAGTGAAATTCAAATCCGGATTGTTCATGACGGCCGGGCCTCGTTCGCCCATTACACGAGCCAGCGTCAGTTTCAGATTTTGTCGCAGTTCACCCGCTCGGCTTCGCCCTATCCTGGAGCCGCCTCGGCTGAGACTGAGTGCCCGCCGGATTTTATTCCCAAAGTCGAACCGGCCGCTGGTCCCGGATGGAGTGGAACCTGGCTTAGAACTTTCGCTAACCCAAGAAAACTTCTGGGCGTATGCCGGACTGACGAACGCCATTTTACAGTCGCCAATTTGATAATTCTTTGTGAGACTAGCGGATCGATGTTTGATTTCACCTTGTTTGCGGCGCCGGGTGATGAGGGGATGGTAGACATGCTGAAAGAAATTTCGTGCGGTTCCGGTGGAGCGCCAAAATGAAAACGGCGTTTATACTCTTGGCCTTTTGTTGCGCTTCAAAGGCTTTTGCCTTCGACCACACTCACAAGAACTGGACGCAGACGCTCGCCAAGTATCAGGATCAAAAGGGTCTGGTGCGCTACCCGCAATTGAAGACCGATTCCGCAAGCCCGGCCCATTTGTTCGCGGTCTATATTCGCGATCTTCAAGCCGTGCCCCCGGGCGAGTACGACGGTTGGACTGCAAACCAGAAAAAAGCGTTTTTGATCAACGCCTACAACGCCCTCACCGTGAAATTGATTTTGGAAAACCATCCGGTTAAGAGCATTAAAAAAATCGGCGGATTTTTCACCAAGCCGTGGGCGGTGAAATTCTTTTCGTTGTTCCAGGGCAAAATCACTTCGCTGGACCCGATTGAACACGACTGGTTGCGCCCCATCTACAAAGACTACCGAATTCACGCGGCCGTCAATTGCGCCTCCTTCTCCTGCCCGCCGCTGCGCCATGAGGCCTTTACCGGTGACAAGCTGGATGCGCAACTCGACGATCAAATGCAAAATTGGCTGAAGGATGAATCCCGTAACCAGTTGAAAATCCGCCCGGCCAAGATTTCCAAAATTTTTGATTGGTACAAAAAAGATTTCGAACAATGGGGTGGCGGTGTGCAAGCCGTCATCACCAAGTACTGGAAGACCCCTCTGGAACGCCAGGATTTTGAGTATTTGGATTACAATTGGGATTTGAACGAATCTAAATAGGAAAGGAACGCCAATGGTTACACGACCGGATTTTTACGCCGCCCTGTTTGTTTTATTGTTCACTATTTCCATGAGCGCCGCCACGCCGGAAAAAGGCCTCACCGATATTTTGGTCGGCTCGCTGGCGGTCGCCGCGATCTTAACCGTGCTGGCCTTCGGCATGGCGTGGATCGGCGGCCCGCTACTCCCGCACTAGAGATGGAGTGACAGCCGTCTGGCCGGAAGTTGCTTCACTTGGTAAAGCGCTTCGATCTTTGAGCCGGCCCGGCCCACGGTCAACGCCGTGGGAGGTTTTTTGCATGAGAACTCAAAGCGCCGGGTGAGCGGGGCGATCAATGAGTTGTTGCCCCACAACAGAACAAATCTCGAAGACGACGTGTACGCCCGCGAGTATCCGATTTCGTCCGCGATATCGAAATGCAATTTGCGGCCGTCACATTCAATTTCTAGATAGGGCTGCTCCCAACTCTCCGTCCACTGCGGACTGATCCACGGCGACACTTGCGAGATGGCCGAACCCACGACCCGCACTTCCACGCTGTGTTCACCCAGGGCGATCAGCGCCCCGGTCGAGCAAAACTGATGCTGTCCCGGGCAATCATTCCACTTAAACAGATATTGTCCGGGCTCTAATATTTTAGCGCCTTCATGCCCTTCGACTTCCTCCAAAATTTTGTCCTGCTCCGAGGGAAAATAACCCTGGCCCATATTATGAAAATGTTCGGGCACCCGTCGCGATCCGGTCACCGTATAGGGGGCCACGAACGGTTTTCCTATAAGTGGCGGGCCCACGACGACCTCGCCGTTGCGCAAACCCTGTTTAATCGCCTCCGGAAGATTTTGCTCGAGCAGCCATTCCACGCCGCTGGCCGCGGTCCTTAACTCCGGCGGCGCCATGTTGGAAATGAAAAAGCCACCCGCCTCGCTCAGCCTAGGCGATTCGGGCTTAGGCAGGTTTTTGACGACGGTGCGGTAACTCATTTCACTGACCTGCTCGAGGTGGTGATTGATAAAGTACATCTTGTGAACCGCTTCCTCATAAGACCAGCCGGTGGTGGAATACACTTTCGTCCAAATTTGAACCCACTGATTGAGGGGCGGCATAAACTTCGGTTCAGGATGAAGACCGCCGGACCGCATATACAAATTTTGTACTCCGGAAAGGGAAAGAATCAGAAACATCGCTACCAGCGCCGGCCACTTTTCGATTTTCTTTTCCAAGTACACAACGCCTATGATTGGCACGGTGACCGCCAAAAGACCCGGGATCAGCATGGTCGAAAATCGGGTTATTTGCTCCAAGTAAAGTAGGAACAACAGAGCTACCAACGCCATTCCCCCCAAGACATTGAAGGCCATGAGTTTGCGGGAGTCCGCGCACAGCTGCGCAAAAAAAACGGCGACAATAAAATAAAGGCTGACACAGAAGGGGCTCCCATAGCGGGTGCCGATACTTGCGAAATAATAGTAGGAAAATGGAATCGCGGCGACGCCAAGACATATCAACAGGGGCTTCATCAGGGGATGGCGCAATTCAGATCTAGGCCTTGCCCCCGGCACCATAAACCAAACGGCCAGCATGACCAAAAAACCCCAAGGCACCTGAGCCAACGTCTTAAGCAGAATCGATTGAGCCAGTTCGCCAATAGGAACTTCCGCGGAATACCGGCCCAGCAAAAACAAACTCGGCAATGCCTCCTGAGAAACCCCCGCATACATTTGCGGCTGGCCGACGGACATTCCGTTGGCGGCTAAAATTTCGCCGGCAAAATAGGGAATCATCGGCGCAAAAAAGGCCGCGGCACCAAGGGCCCAAGCGCCGGGATCGATGCGGTTCAGCCGCAAAGGCTTGCGGAATACTTGCATCAGCACCAGGGCCAAGAATGGAACAACCGCGGTAAAATGAAGTTGAATGCCCAGTCCCGCCAGTAAGCCGCAAGTGATAAAGGCGCGGTGGCGCCAAATTTTTTCTGGCGACAAACTCGCAATCACCGCGCACGCAATGGAGCCCACGAGGAGCGGCAAAGTGAAACTGACGTTCATAAAGACATTGAGCATCCGCGAGGTGTTGGCTGAAATCGCGTACATCCCAACAAACACCCAAGCCGCCGCGCCGGAAACTTCCGCGCGAATCCACATCCAGCCTATCCCCGCCCCCACCGCCGCAAAAGCCAGCATCATTAGGAATGGCCCCCTCCAATCGCTGGAGAACAACATCACAGGCGCCAAAATAAAATAGTAAAATGGACCTGGAAGATTTCCACCACCCGTCATTTCCGGTCCAAAGTGAATCCAATGCCCAGCCAGCAGCTGCTGCGCCCGCATCAGATCCCGAGCCTGGAAGATAAAAAACAGAGTATGGTTGAAGGCGAAAAAAGGATCAATCGCATACAAAAAGTAGACGAACACCAGGATGAAAGGGCCAATTGCAGTTAGCTTTCGCATTGAAACACCGTCTACATATTAAGATACATTGTCAGGCCTTGGGAGAGATTCATCTCCAAAACGAAAAAAACCATCAAAAAAACTACAAGCCAGAATCTTTTGTTCTTTTTCAGCTCGAGAAGCCCGTAAATATCCCCCGACCTAAAATTGATTCCGTCCAAAACGAGGGCAATCAGAATATATTCAAGAAACCTCACGTGATCCACGCTCAACCCATTCCAAAACTGCGTCCTGAGAATGTGCTGAAGCGACTCGGCGAAGGGCTCCATGGACAACGGCTCGGACAGATTGTTAACGAAGACCATGGCGAAGGCGAAGACATGAAACGTCAGGAGCATTCCCAAAAATTCCTTCAACCTGATGTTCAGCCACAAAAATAAATGCGCCTGCCTTACCATGTGAGACGCCACTGACGAGGCCGCCAGAATTGTGCTGGCCAGCAGCCAACCGACTGAAGCCTCGTGCCAAAGGCCGAACAACAGCATCGTAATGACGATATTCAAGTAAAGTCGGCTGGTGGACCGGACGCCCGACGACAAGGGGAAAAACACATAGTCCCGGATCCATAGCGACAGCGAAATATGCCAGCGGCCCCAAAACTCAGCCATGTTCTTGGAAAAAAATGGGTACCTGAAGTTGGTGGCGATGTCGATTCCAAGAAGCAAGGCATAGCCTTTCGCCATAAAGGAATACCCCGCGAATCTCAGGTAGAGGGTAAACGGAAAAGCATAAAACGAGATCAGATACTCGGCCCCATGTGCCGAGAACGCCGAGTCCGTTAAAGTCTTGGTGGCCTTCATAAGGTTGGTAAACGGCAAAGCAAATGCGGCCAAATTCTCCGCCAGCGCCATAATAAAAAAAGCGCCCAGCGCAATCAGATAGACCGCCTTCGCGGCATTTTTTTTGTCGAGCGCTATGGGAGCCCCGCCCTTTAGCTGCGGGAGCAGGTCCGGCGCGCGGCCGATCGGGCCGGCCAGCAGCTGCGGAAAAAACGAGATGAAGTTGGCAAAATCAACGAAGTTCCGCTCCGCAGCGATCTTGCGCCGGTAAACATCAATTTTGTAACCGATC
>JANMVK010000703.1:0-3882 GCA_031392725.1 Pseudobdellovibrionaceae bacterium | reverse complement strand
CGCGATCCCCGTGATCCGTTTAAAGTTTTCCAATACCGCGAAGACGTTCACGAATTAAAAGATCTTAAAGGCGGCATGATTTGCTCCGGCATCGTCACCAATGTGACTAACTTCGGGGCCTTTGTGGATATCGGCGTTCATCAAGATGGTTTGGTTCACATATCCGAGTTGAGCCATCAGTTTGTCGATGATCCGCGCAAAGTGGTGAATCCCGGCGATCAGGTTCAGGTCAAAGTTTTGGCCGTGGATTTGGAGAAGAAGCAGATTTCTTTAACTTTGAAATTAGAAGAGAAGCCCAAGCCCGCTCCGCGTCCTCCGCAACAACCGCGTGAGGGTGGACAACAACAGGCTCGTAGCGGTGGCGGTGGACAGCAGCGCGACAATCGCGGCGGCAAAGGCAAGGGTGGCCCTCGCCGTGATGAAAAACGTGCAGCCGGTGGCGGCGGCGGCGGCAAAGGCCATCAGGGCCCGCGTCCGCAGAATCAGCAGAACAATCAGCCGAAGCGGCCTGAGCGTAAACCGTTTAATAATCCGTTTGCTGCGCTTCTTGGTAATAAGGACGAGTAGCTGATGAGCTACTCTGTTTAAACAGAGTAGTGACTGGAAATCTAAAGTGGACTTTTCAACCAAATCAATCGCCGGCAAAATTGTACGTCTCGAAACCCTGTCACACGAGCATATCGTGGGATTGTGTGAATGTTTGATGGGCGAGCCTGACGGATGGTTTGCCCGTATGTATGGAATAAATTCGGCGGAGATTCTCACCAACGCTCTCGAAAATCGTCTAAAGATGAATGAAAGTCAGGCGTCACGCACCTTTGTCACCGTGGATCTCAAAACGTCGAAGGCAGCTGGAATTTCTCATTTCATGAAGGTGGACCGAAGCAACCGGCAGCTCGAGATTGGCGGAACTCAGGTCGTCCGGGCACAGTTTTCATAGCCAGTGCGTTAGACAAACAAGCGACGAGTAGCCAAGTGGCAACTCTGTATAAACAAAGTAATCATCAATCATGAAGAACCGCCGCATTGTCGTGGATATAAAACAGCAGATGGCCCGCTTGCTCGATGGCGATGTGGAGTTGGGCAGTTATCCCATCTCATCCTCAGTCCACGGCAAAGGATTCGAACTCGGCGGAAACAAGACTCCACTGGGTAAATTTAAAATCCATAAAAAAATCGGCGGGGGAATGGCCAAGGGCACTGTCTTCAAAGGCCGTAAGCCCACGGGTCAAGTGGCGGATCAAAGTGCCGGCAATTCATTGTGGCAAACTCAGGACGACTTAATTTTAAGCCGGATTATGTGGCTGGAAGGCGCCGAGCCACGCAATTCCAACACGCTCGACCGCCATATTTATCTTCATGGCACCAACCACGAACTTCGCCTCGGCCAGCCTGCATCGCACGGATGCATCCGGTTGAGCAACGATCACATCATCGAATTGTTTGAGCTGGTGGAGGAGGGTCTAGAGGTCGAAATTCTAGAGTAGCTATTTCTCCACCGGCCAACGCCAGCGTCCGCGCATCGGCGGCACTTCATTGGCCACGGTAAATTGATAGCCGCTATTTTCCTTCCGGTGAAGAACTCCAAGTGAAATCGCCCCGACCGTTCCCGGATCGGCCCAATGACCGAGCTTATATAGCAAGCGCTCCTCGCTGATAAATCCCTTAGCTGCCTCCACAATGCGAATATGATAAATAAAATTTTTCGTCGTATCGACAGGGTCGAATTCGTATAGCGGTTTGTACAGCCGCAACTTAATAACCTGTGATTCATCGCCGGCGCCGAATTTTTCGCGGCTGCCGGTCAGAAACTTCACGTCGACAAATTTAATGTCTACTTGGCGGCGGCCTAGCTCGGGGATTTGATCGAGGTTTAGGCGCAAATAGTCTTCGAAGGTCGGCGCGTAAATACCGGCGGATTGGAGATACAAAAGAACTTCATCAATCATTTCGGGGGGCAGTGGCTTGTCCAATGGGATTTCCGTCATGCGGATTTTCATGGGTGAGGTGGCGGCTTGCGAAGCCACGGCCACGCGGGCTGCGGCCTCCGGATCGCGTGACGCCATGATTTCATTGAAACGGACTTCCCCCAATTGCCGCCGCAAAATTTCCCGGTGAGAGGCGCTTGCGGTGAAATAGGGTTGGATTTTCCGGCCGTCAGTGCTGACCCAAATCACTCTGCCATTCCTGAATGTGTAAGAGCCCCCATCCCGTTGGGCATAGTTAGACCCTCCTAGAAGCCAACTGCAGCGAGATTTGCTCCCGTGAGCGGAGGGTAAAACCAACAGTGACACCAGTAAGTAGTACATCAAATTCAGCATGGCAGCGCTCCAGTCGCAGAACGATTGTTCCGCAACTTTCATGCCTAGCCGGAGGGACAACCTATTTCTTTAACTGAAGTAAACGGTCGGCCACTTGCGCGAAGCCCTGAGCTTCGGCCTTTTTTGCCACAAATGCGGGTTTGGACTTGAGGTCTTTGATATAGGCTTTGATATTAGCCACCGCGAATGAGAATGGAAAAAACTCAAACATCGGCTCATCGTTGGGTGAATCGCCGACAAACGCGCAATTAGCTTTCATTTTTTTTTCATCGAATTTAAATTCTTTTTTTAGATAAAGCCGGCATGTGGACACTTTGTCGTAATCTCCATACCAACCATTCACATGAATATTCGAAACTTTAGCCACGGCGCCATGGCGCTCAAAAATCTCCACAATTTTTTTAATCTTAGCGGCGGGCAGGGCTTTGACGTCTTCACTAAAATCAATGGCGAGATCAAACAGCCGGCAAAACTGATCCGAAGCGATGCCCGCGCCGGGCACTTCTTCCATCACATCACTCAGTATTTTTTTTAAATTTTCGCGGTCGTCCGCACGCTCTTCTTTGCCCCGCACGAAGTGGCGGACCATCTTGGAACCATCGTAGCGAAAATAAAAGGCGCCGTTTTCGCCAACGACTCCATGCACAGGCCAAAGTCGAGCAATTAACTCGCACCATCCGGCTGGACGTCCAGTTACCGGAATAACCTGGATGCCAGACTCTGTTAACTTCTCTATTCGCTCGTAACTGTGCGAGGGCAGGCGGCCATTGTCGGTTAGAGTGCCGTCGATGTCGGTGAAAAGCACGCGGACTGAGCTGGATTTGAAGTCCAAAAGTGGCTTCATCGGAGTCCCGTTGCCCAAGACAGAAGCATTGAGTCAATAGAAAACGATTGAAAGATAATCACAATGAGTCCATTTCTTAAACCATATGTCCAAAGCCACAGGTAAGAAATTAGTTATCGTTGAGTCCCCGACCAAAGCCAAGACCATACGCAAATTCCTCGGGAAAGAATACACCGTCGAATCCTGCATGGGTCACGTGCGCGATTTGCCGCAATCGGCGAAAGACGTGCCGGAGAAATATAAGAAAGAGAAGTGGGCCAATCTCGGCGTCAACGTCGATGATGAATTCACTCCTATATATTGTGTACCCAAGACGAAGACCCGAATCGTAAAAACTCTCAAAGAGAAGTTGGCCGAGGCCGAGGAACTGATTCTCGCGACGGACGAAGACAGAGAGGGTGAGAGCATCAGCTGGCACCTAATTGAAGTGCTAAAGCCGCGCGTGCCCGTTAAGCGCATGGTGTTCCATGAGATCACTAAAGATGCGATTCAAGACGCCTTAACTAAATTTCGCAAAGTGGATGAGCACTTGGTCCGCGCTCAAGAGGCGCGCCGGATTTTGGACCGCTTGGTCGGTTATTCGATTTCGCCTTTGTTATGGAAGAAAGTGACTTATGGATTGAGCGCTGGCCGGGTGCAGTCCGTGGCCGTGTGTTTAATCAGCGAGCGTGAGCATGAGCGCCTGCGCTTTAAGCGCGCCAAATACTGGAGCATGAC
>JANMVK010000574.1:0-5657 GCA_031392725.1 Pseudobdellovibrionaceae bacterium | reverse complement strand
GAAACCTTCGTCTCGCGGCTGCGGCTCGAAGGCCACCGCGACCAGCCCGAATGGCTGAACCAGGTGAACGCCTCGGTGCTGAAGGTGAAGCTGGCCACGGCCATCATCGGCATCAGCTCGATTCATCTGCTCAAGACCTTTATCAACGCCGACAACTACACCGAAAAGGTGCTGATGTGGCAGACGATCATCCACGTCGCCTTCCTGTTCTCGGCGCTGGCCATCGCCTGGGCGGATCGGATCATGCACCCGCCGGGCGCGCCGGCAAACCACTGACGGGCACATCGATCACACCGCGCCTGAGCGGCGCGGCGCCCCGAGCCAGGCGGGAGTCCTTAGCGCTGCGTCAAGGTGCGGCTGTTCTCTATTCCAGCGTTTTTACAGCCTGCACGGAACGATAGTTTGGGCTTTAGTCGGCGTAGTCTCTAGCGTTGATTCCGTACTTCTCGATTTTACGCAGCAAAGTTTTTTTCGGGATATTTGCGTGCAGCGCGGTTTGATTGATGCGGCCTTTGAACATCTTCAACGCCTTCACAATAAATTCCTTCTCGAAGGCTTCCTTGTGCTTGTTGAAATCGAGATTCTCGCCGCTGATCGTGATCAGCTCTTCGCTGGGCGTGGGCGGAATCGCCCCTTCGTCCATGGTTTCGGGAGAATCGTGTTCGGCGTTGATGTTTTCTTCGCGGGCCTTTAACTGCGCGGCGGAGAGTTCGGTGCCCGTGGCGTTTAGGATCGACTCAGGCAAGGATCCAACCTGAAGCATATTGGATTCTTCTAAAATAAACGCGTGCTCGATTATGTTTTCCAGCTCGCGGATATTCCCCGGCCATTCGTACTTCTTCAGCACGGCTAGGCAGTCACCGGTCACGTTAATAATCTTTTTGCTCTGAGCGCGGTTGAACTTCTGAATAAATAAGCCGACTAAATGATCAATATCCGCCCGGCGTTCGCCGAGTGAGGGAAGATTGATCGGCATCACGTTCAGGCGGTAGTAAAGATCTTCGCGGAATGTGCCTTTTTTGATCATATCTTCGAGAGGGCGGTTGGTTGCCGCGATAATCCGCACGTTGGAATCAATCTCGCGATTGGCGCCGACCGGGATAAATACCTTTTCCTGCAGCACTCGCAGCAACTTCACTTGCATCAATAAGGGCAGATCGCCGATCTCATCGAGAAACAGCGTGCCGCCTTCGGCGTACTGGAACTTTCCGATTTTACGTTGATCCGCGCCGGTGAAGGCGCCCTTTTCATGGCCGAACAATTCCGATTCAAATAGATTCTCGGGAATCGCCGAACAGTTCAGAGCCACAAACTTACCGTCTTTAAACGATGAGTTGGAGTGAATGGCGCGGGCCACGAGTTCTTTACCGGTTCCTGAAGCTCCGCGGATCAGCACGGGTGTATCCACTTTGGATAAACGCATGATCACGCTGAACACTTTTTTCATCTGCTGGGTCTGGCCGATAATTTCGCGGCCGGCTTCGAGCTGCATCGGGAATGAGGCCGTCGCTTGATACATCAAACTATAGGCGTTGATCGCGCGGTCGACCATGGCGACCAGGTCCTCACTCTTAATCGGTTTAGAAACGTAGTTAAACGCGCCCTCTTTAACGGCGCGAACCGCGTCGTCGATATTGGCGTAAGCGGTGAGGATTAACACGATGATGGAGGGATCGTGCTCTTTGACAAACTTGAGAGCTTCCATTCCCGTCATCCGGGGCATATCCACGTCCAGCAAAACCATATTGTAAGTCTTGGTTTTAATCTTCTCGATGGCGTTGACACCGTCAAAAGCTTCATCCACCTCAAAGCGGCCGGTGGCGGCTAGAGCTGAGGCCACGCTGAGCCGGAGACCGGCGTCGTCGTCGCACACTAAAACTTTATACATTGAGTCCTCCTGAATGATCCTGATCGAGTTGCTCGAAAGGATCGATTTCGGCTTCCTTGCTTAAATTAATTGGTAACCGGACCGTAAAGGTGGAGCCCTTGTCGAGCAAGCTCTCCACTTCAATGCGGCCATTATGCAATTCCACAAAATATTTAGCCAAGTACAAACCCAGTCCGTTGCCGGCTGTGTTAATGCGGCTATTGCGCGCGCGGTAAAAGCGTTCGAACACGTGCTGCAGGTCTTCGGTGGGAATTCCGCGGCCTTGATCCGCCACCTGAATAATCACCTCACCATCGAGTTCCTCGGTGGTGATCAGAACCTTAGTGCTCTTCGGCGAGTACTTAATTGAGTTCTCGATTAAGTTGCTGAACACCGTCTTAAGTAAATCTTCATCCATGGTGAAGCTGAACAGCGGCTCCATCTCCATCACAATCTCAATATTGCGCTTTTTAGCGAGGTATTCGACCTTGCGCACGACATCGCGCAAAATCTGGTTCACATCGCGGCTGCGCAGCTGCAGCTTCATCTCTTTACTCTCAATTCGCGACAGCGACAGAATCGAGCCGATAAACTCGGTGAGCTCTTCGCTCGACTGCGAGATTGTGTCCAAAGCCACTTGCTGCGTCTCATTTAATGCGCCATGTTCGCCGCGAATCACATCAGCCATGCCCTGAATGCGGGCCAGCGGAGTCTTCAGATCGTGCGACATCATTCGCATAAAGTTCGACTTCAATTCCTCAACCTGGGTCAGCAGCCGGTTCTTCTGGTAATACTCCCAGCTTCGGCGGTTCTCGATAATCAAACGATATGGAATCACAAAGTAATAACAGATAAACACGGCCACCAACGGATGGGCCACCGGCACCACCCAGCGGAAGGCGGCGAAAATTCCTAAGGAGAACAACAGGTACACGCCCAAAGTAATTCCGAGCAGCACCAGGCCCTTACCGGGCCGCACATACAACACGATATAAATCGTGAGTAGCGAGATCACGAAAGTGAAAATCAGCTTCACCCAGTCGGGTGAAAAACGCGGCGCCTGATTCAGAATTAAAGTGTCGAGCGAGTTGGCGTACATTTCGAGCTTGCTCAGCGCCAGCAGTTCTTTCGACAGCGGCGTGGTCAGGTAATCCGCGCTGGCTTCCAAAGTGTCGCCGCCGATCAATACGATCTTGCCTTTGATGGATTCGGCTAAGAGAGGGTTTTCCAGCACATCGATAAACTTCAGCGTCGGGTACGCGCCTTTTTTACGGTAACGGATTAAAACCTGCGCGGAATCCAGAAACTGAAACGCTCCGGAGTAGCCATCGACATTGTCGATGCCGTTAATTTTTTGCGCGAGCCGGGGAAACAGCAGAAAACGGTTTTCGTAAGTCAGGATCACCCGGCGGGTGACTCCATCCTTGGCCAAAACACTGCGGTCGGCGGTCTTGGGCGTGGATTCCACCAAAATATTCTCAAACGGCGCGGCCAGCGGATCCATCCGCGCCACTCCGGTTTTGGGCAGGTCATTTTCACCGAAATAAAACGGCAAGCGGCCCATGATTTCAGACAGCATTGAGAGATCGTCGTAAGAGCCTTGAATTTGCGTGGGATTAATAAAGGTCACCACTTCCGCGGGACCGGCCTGCGCCACCTTCTGCAGCACCACAGCCCAATCGAGAGCCTCGGGCTCGCGCTTGAGCTTGCGCAATGTCGCTTGATCAATCGACAGCAGCACCACTTCTTTGGACACCGGCGGCCGCGGACTGAGCTGCATGCGCCAGTCGTAGCTGGTGAATTCGAGAAGATCTAATTTGAATGGGAACAACAGGACGGTAATCAGAGTTGCAAATACGAGCCGAAGTCCGTGGTGCACCCATTTATTTTTGAGCCAACTTTCTAACCAGTTGACTGCCATGGCTCACTCCTTGAGCTAAGGACCTTGTACTTTCCAAGGAACCTTATCAGTACCCTAAGCAATTAGATTGCCAGGAGTTCCTGCCCTCAACTCGAAGGTAAGGTGTCAGAATGGCCCCAGTCTGCCAAGGTCCTAACGGGGTCTTATATTTATTTCACCTGTGTATAGCGGACAGGCAGCTGTTTACTGGCTGCCATTTCTCAATGATTACAGGAGTTAGCTAGTCGGCCGTATCAGTTTGAGACACGGGCGGGTTGCCGGCCGGGAACTCAGTTTCCGGCGTGGGACCGACCGCCGCAGCGGGAGCTGCGGGTGCGGCTGTACGTTCTCCGAAAGCCGGAGCCGCGGGGGCTGCGGGAGCAACTGGCGCTGCGGGCGGAGCAGGTACACCTTCAGCAGTGGGAGCCGGAGGCTGTTGACCAGCGGGCGGAAGACCTGCCGTGGGCGCAGCGGCTCTTACCGCTTTATAAGTGAGGATCATTTTCTTGGTGATCGTTGAATTTTGGCGTCCGACTTTTGCGGCCATTTTTTCCTGAATGCTGACCACCATGCGGATGGTGGTGCCTTCAATTCTGCGGATTTCAATTCTAGTTTCGCGCTTGCCATTCAATTCAAAAACGTAACCGCCGGTGTTGCCGGTGCGGGTGCCGAGCCGGTTGATCAGGTTCAATTCCACTTGCACGGTCGGGTTGTTCAACGAGTGAAGCATCTTGCCGTCATTCTGCAATTGGGCGAGGTAAATCACATTTTTATCGGCGCTGACCGGAGTGATCGCGCCCATGGACTGAACCGTGAACACGCGGGGAATTTCCATCAAGCGCGCTTCGTCGGTGTCGCCGCCGATAAGACCCACCTGATCGCTGGCCAAGGCAGCTCCGAGAGTGCCATTGGTCACTTTGGATGCCGTGTAAGCGGACAAATCGTCGCCGCCACGGATAAACTTCACATAGCTCATCACTTCATCGAGAGTGTAGGTGCCGGCTTCGAGGCTTTCCGAGCCGATCAGTTCGCCGGCTTCCGCCTGAGCGCGCATTTGATTGTCGATGGCCGTGAGCTTCGCCGATTTTTCCGCGATGGATTTCGCGTCGCCGACTGGTTTGCCGCCTTGATTTACTTTACGCAAATTCGTGTGCGAGTTGCGTTTGCCGTCGCCGCAGCCGATGGTCATGAACAGTACGGCCAATAACAAAATAGAAAGTGCGCCAGCAAGTTTACGGTTACTCATAAAAGTCCTCCGGACCTACAGGTCCAGTGGGAAAGAATTACAAAGACCATGCCGGGGTGTACTTAGGTTTAATTAGAGTGAGGGGAATTTAGCGCCGAAAATTGGCCTAAATACCTATTCGCAGGACCAAAAACAGTCAGCGGGAGCGCCGTCATCGAGGCAGGAGTTCATTTCGCTGAATTCACCGCAAACGGGCGCGCCACCACACTTGGGAGTGCAATCTAAGGTATCCAAACTAGGAAACAAATCACTGATGGAGGTGAGTTCACGCGAAGCCTTATGGTCATACTCCGCAATGCTGTCGGAATAAGCAGAAGTGGAACTCAATACAGCCAGTATAAGGATCAGTGCGCGCAACATAGACGATCCTTATAAGGGTCATAAGGATTTCTGTCAAGAGGCCCAGTCAGGAAATACCAATTCCACAGTCTCAGGAAGATCGGGAATCGTGGGAAAGTCGCGCTCCAAATCGGATTTGGGAATGGATTTTACCTCCACGCCCGATGGCCATATAAACTCCACCGGTTTAAACGGGATTTGCACCGCTTTGATAATATCCACCCACACCGGCAATGCGGCGCTGGCGCCGGTCAGGCCCATGATGGTGTTGTCGTCGTAACCGACCCACACCACTAATAAAATCC
>JANMVK010000414.1:0-1385 GCA_031392725.1 Pseudobdellovibrionaceae bacterium | reverse complement strand
GATTCATCCATGGCCGCCACGTGTACGAAGTATGCTTTTAAAGGTTTCAGTTATCAAAAATCCACGGGCGGCGAGGACCAATATTTCGACAAGAGCGAGGGGATGACACTCGCGGTGAAGTGTTTTCCACCGAAGACGACGTTCGATGAAATTGTGAATAAATTGAAAAAAGAATCCAGTGTGCGCAACACCCAAGGTGACGCCGTGTATTTTGAGTTCGACACCCGGGGCAGATATAAACGTGTTTATGTGGTGAGCCGAAAACCGGTGCTGCAACTCACGTTCTCGACTAAAAGGCGCAACCGTTCCGCGCTCGACAATACGCAAACACTTGTGGAGCAGTACTACCGCAAATCGCAAATCACCTTTCCCAACTGATCCTGCAGTGGCACGAGTGTGGGTCAATTTTATAAGCCACTTTGGGGCGTGAATCCGCTCAAGCTGAAGTCATGGTAAGGGAGAAAAAGGGATTATGACAGTTTACATCGTCAGGAAATTTCCGGTGATCGCACTATTTTTTATAACGGGCATTTTACTCACTATCGCCTACACCGCCATGGCGGTCATGCCCAGGGAGTGGCGGAACAGCTGCCCTCCCAGCTCTTACGTGGGAACAGGCCCGAGCCAATCCAGGCATCGCTAGCTGGCCCCGCATTTATAAATTGGCGATAAAGATCAATCCCACAGTAGTGGACTGGGTGGTGATGTTATAGGGCGCGCCGCCCTTGTCAGCATAACCCTGTGGCCGCCCCCAACTTTGCCAGCCCAACGAAACGAAGGGGCCAAGATCAAATGTGGAATTCAAATGATAAAGAGCGCCCAAGTAGAGCCATTTTTCCGAAAGAGCTTCGGTGCCGTAGTTCAAGGCAAAATCCAACTCGAGTTGCGCAAAAAGATTGGCGTACAAGCGCCCCTCATCCATCACAAAATAACTGATTCCCGGCCGCAGCATCAAGGTTCGGTCGTCACTAAAGGAATTGAACAAATAGCGGGTCTTAAATTCGGCGACCCAGTTGGACGCTACTTTAAATTTGCCAGTCACATCGCCAATCAAAAAAGTTTCATCGCGGCCGTTACTTGGTGCCCATTGCCACACGCCGCTCACCGAGTGCCAGTCCTCATCATGGCGCAAGCCGTGAGCGCTGCGAACAAAACCGCCCACCTTCCAGTTTTCAGCGAAGGAGTAGTACCATCCGAGTGAGTATTGTCTGGGCTTGCGGTCCGCGGATTGAGTAGCGGCCGAATATTCACCCATCCAGGCCACACGGTCCTGAGCGGCATCTATCACGCGCCGCGCACCCGCTCCATACGCATCCTGTGGCTGCTCGAAGAGCTGGGCCTGCCCTATGCCATCGAGAAGGTTGCCTTCACGCCCAAGCCCATGC
>JANMVK010000408.1:0-2736 GCA_031392725.1 Pseudobdellovibrionaceae bacterium | reverse complement strand
AAATTCCGAAATAGTACAGGGGGTTGTGAAATGTTTTGGCGCCGAAAGAAAAATCAGACCGCGGATTCCGTATACATGGTGCAAAACTATGCCTCACAGCTTGGCATTGAACGCCGGCGCAATGTTCGCATTCAGTATCCCAATCAAAATCTCACCTCCCTCCCCAGTATATTTTTCGGCGGGCGCTCCATTCGCATTTATGACTTAAGCGCGGGAGGCGTTTGCCTGATCGACAAAGAAGATCATTTGGGCCCGCTCGCCGGTCAGGATCTTGAGTTGCGCCTAATCTGGCCCGAGTGTGAACGCGTGGTGAAATGCCGGATGGTTTCGCGCGTGGACGTGCGCCGCCACATTCAGTTTATGAATTTGGAAGGCGAACGCGTCGAGGCGATTAAAACCGCCATCGCTCCCGGAGTCATCGGCCAGACCATGAAGCCGCTGGTGCATAACAATAAAAATTCAGTGACGCAACTCCATGCCAAGGAAGTGTGGAGTTCCACCAAAGGCGATTCGTTAAGTTTTTCGCAAGACGTTCATATTACAGCCGACCTGATGCTGGACGGAAAATCGTTCCGATTCCTCAAAGACTCCTGGCCCATGACCGACAACCGGCCCGCCTCACCCCGCGAAGTGGAATCCATTTTAATTTTCCTGGTTAATTTCCCACGGCCGAGCCCCGCCGTCGCTCAACTGCAGAGCCAGCTGCAGACGCTTTATTTCGAGGGCCGTGAATGAAGAATAACCTCGAAAATTTTAAACCCAGATTGCGCGCCGGACGGGTCATCCCGCAAGGGTCGCGCATCATTTTCGAGACCGACGACCCGTACAATCAAATCGTACTCCCCATGGCCCTCGCCGATTTGATTCTTTTGTGCAGCGGCCAATTCACCGTGCGCCAAATCGTGGAAAAAATCTACCGCAAGCAGGGAGCGGTACCTTTCAAATGGATTTTATCGGCGATGCACTCGCTCCATCAAGGCGGATTCTTCGAGAACGCGGATGAGCTCACGCTCAGTCCCCAACTCGAATCCTGGGTTTCACCAAAGAAGAGCCGCTGGCATTTATCCTGGCGCTTTGGCCAACGCATCGTGGCCGATCAACTTTCCCCCTCCTCGTTTTATGCCCTAACTTTGGCCCTGCTGATTTTCGCAATTCTCGGACTGCAGTTCTTCCCCAGTTCGCCAATCAAAATGGTCGAAGCCTGGTGCCAGGAGACGGAATTTTTCACCGGCCTGTGGAGCCTGTTCTTCTTCGGTTCAGTCGTCCAGACCTTGCGCTACATTTTCTGCGGCATTCAACTTTTACTTCTGACCGGCAAAGCCTACAACGTCTCGCTGCGCCTCAGCCCTTGGGGTTTTCACCTTCATGTCGGCGATGAATCCAATGTATTATTTGAAAACCGCTTATACACCGCCATGTTTCACATCAGTCAGATTTTTTCGTCCTTCACAATCGTGTATTGGGGATCTTTCTGGCTGGATTCCGCGGACCTCAAAGGCCTATTGATCATCGCGCTGCTCACCACCGCTTGGGAACTCAATCCCTTCGTCAACAGCGACGGCCGCAAACTTCTAAAGAGCCTGTTAATTCCCACCGACCGCGATGTGGTATCTTGGCATTTCGATAAAAGCACCCTGATCAACACCTTTAATCCCGAGTTGCGCCAGCAGGATCACGATTTCGCGCGCATCTGCTCAGTATGGGGATCGTTATGGCTGCTTGGAGCGTTGGCCGTTTTGCATGAGAGCGCGATTTTCTTTGGCCCCGATGTTTTGAGCCATCTGTTGCAGTGGGATCACACCTCTTGGGCCCGGGCCTTTGGCCTGCTCGCCTGGCTCTGCGCCTTGTACTATTTAGTGCAAGCACTGGTTGAAAAAGTTCTGGTATCCTCGCTTGGCCCCTACTGGATGGACTTAAAGGCCAAGTATGGGCGGCTCGGCGTCTCCGCCACTGAGGCGTGGCCGGCTAAACAAATTCGCGCCCGCATTGAAGGCCTGCCGTTGTTTTCTCATTTTCATGAGCAGTTTCTGGATGAGATCATTTCCAAATCCGAACTCCTCGCCATGAAACGAAATAACGTCGTGGTCAAGCAGGGTGACCACTCCCGTGAATTGTATGTGCTGCTCGACGGAACCGTGGAAATCTCGCGTGCGCATGACCAGACCGAGGAATGGATTTCAGAACTCGGTGCGGTCTCAATTTTTGGCGAGGCTTCGCTGGTCGATGACTCCGCCCGCACCGCCATGGTCAAAACCAAAACCGACGCCATAATATTAAAGACCCGCATCTCGGTGATCCGGCAAGTGGCGCAAGACGCCGCGACCATCCGCCACCTGGAAGATTTCCGCAACGCGATCTTAGTAAACCAGTTTTTCGCCTCCTCCCCGGTGTTTCGCAGCCTCAGCGCGGAGTCCATCGACTTTCTCTGCAGCCGCGGCACTCTGGAATATTTTAATCTCGGCCAGTGCGTCTTTGAGCAAGGCGATCAAGGCGACAGTATTTTCCTGATCCTACGTGGTTCAGTGGAAGTTTTTGTCCACGGCAATCGCATCAAAGCCCTGCGCCAAGGCAGTTTTTTCGGCGAAATCGCGCTGATCGCCAACATCCCTCGCACCGCCACGATCACCACCCGCGAACCCTGCATCTTCTTTAAGGTGCATTCGGATTCGTTCTGGGAAGTTCTCGTGCAGTATATGGACTTGGGTGTGTTTATCGAGACCATCAGTGAAAGCCGGT
>JANMVK010000377.1:0-8298 GCA_031392725.1 Pseudobdellovibrionaceae bacterium | reverse complement strand
TGGTCCTTAATAACTATATGACCGGCTCCACGATGGCGCCAGCGTCGCGTTGGAGGCTCTTTGTGGTTCCGTTTATTGTCATCCCTTGTGGTTTTTTCATTGATCACGGCTTGTGGACCGATTATTCCCCATAAAAAGAAGCGCCCGTCCTCCGCCCCGCCTCCGCCGCCCGCACCAGCCGCCCCCGCTCAAGCCGAACCGAAACGCGGTGGTCCTTTTATTACGGTGACCTTTGGCAACAGCCGCCCGCAAAACTCCGAATGTTCCACCAAGGATGACAAATCTCTTGGTCAAGACCGCAAAATTCAGCGTAAGACCATCGACGTGAAAATGGAAAAACAACGGGTGATCCGTAAAAACTGTCAGGGTGTGGTCACCTCCGATGGGATGGAGAAAGTTACTTTTCCCTACACAGAAATCATACTCACGCCGGTTAAAACATGGTCCGGCCTTGGCGGCTCTCCGGTGAGCGCTCATAACCGCACCACCTGCACCGGCCCCGGCGCCGAGTGGGAGAGTTTAATCGCGAAACTGTTTCTCTTCGGCTGGGTCACCGACACCGTGGATGGATTGAAAAACTTAGCGGGTTTTCCGCGGATGCGCTTCTCGGTAGACACCTCGCCGACCAATTCCAGCATGCATGTGAAGAAGAACAAGGACAATTACATCGACTATGAATTCGCCTATTGCGCTGAAAAAGAAAAAGACGAGCGTGGCGCCACGACCGGAGTCTGCAAAAAAATTCAAACCGTGGAAAAAGGCACGCTGATTCTAACTGTGAACTACACCGAGAACTTGGACGTCGGCGGAGTCAAAGAAGTGAATGAAAATTGCCCGGCGCCAAGCGCCATGGAACAACGGGCCAATTAAAATCTGAACTGTAGGCATCTGTGAACAACTCTCTCCAAGCAGACAGAGTTGTTCGGATCGGCCAGTGCTTCGCTCCTCCGGCACTAACGTGCCTTGAACCTACTTCGACAAACGATCCAGCACGAACGGCAAAATCCCGCCGCTTCTAAAGTATTTTAACTCATTGGGCGTATCGATCCGCAATTTAGCCGGAACGGTTTTCGCCTGGCCGTTTTGCTTTACCACGATTTGAATCTCGCACAGCGGAGTCATTTTATCGAGTCCGGTGATTTCAATTTCCTCATCACCTTTTAGTCCTAAAGCGGCCATCTTGGCGCCGTCGAGTTGAATGGGAAGTACGCCCATGCCGACCAAGTTGGAGCGGTGAATGCGTTCAAAACTCTCCGCCACCACCGCGCGCACTCCGAGCAGGCGCGTGCCTTTAGCCGCCCAATCGCGCGAGGAGCCCGAACCGTATTCTTTGCCTGCGAACACCACCAAGGGTGTGTTGCGCTTGCGGTAATTTTCCGCGGCCTCGTAAATCGTAGTCTCTTTGCCCTCGGGGAACATCTTGGTCATTCCGCCCTCTTTATCCACCATTTTATTTTTAATGCGGACATTGGCGAAAGTGCCGCGAATCATAACTTCATGATTCCCGCGCCGGGCGCCGTAGGAATTAAAATCCGACGGTTGCACGCCGTTTTGACTGAGGTAAACACCGGCCGGCGTGGATTTGCCGATATTGCCCGCCGGAGAAATATGATCGGTGGTGATAAAATCGCCGAATAAACCGAGAATGCGCGCGCCTTTGATTTCACGCGCCTTGGCCTCCTCGATTAATTTCGGGTCAAAGAACGGCGGCTGCTTAATGTAGGTCGAGGAATCCGACCAATTGTAAGTGGCGCCTGTCGGAACGTCGGTCTTTTGCCAATTGCTGTCGCCGGTGAATACATCGGCGTAAGCTTTTTTAAATTGTCCCGAGGTCACATGCTGCATGACCAGTTGGGAAAGCTCCTTGCGGTCCGGCCACACGTCTTTCAAATACACCGGCTGATTTTTATCATTGTAGCCGAGCGGGTCCACCGCCAGGTTCACATTGATATTGCCGGCCAAAGCATAAGCCACCACCAAGGGAGGCGAAGCCAGATAATTTCCTAAAACGCTGGGATGAATGCGCGCCTCAAAGTTGCGGTTGCCGGAAAGCACCGCCGCCGTGGCCAACCCGCCCTTGTCGATGGCCGCTTGAATATGCGGCGGCAAAGGCCCGGCATTGCCAATGCAAGTTGTGCAACCATAACCGACCAAATTAAATCCCACCGCCTCAAGCGCCGGCATCAGACCCGCGGAGGTTAAATAATCCGTAACAACTTTGGAGCCGGGCGCGAAACTGGTTTTTACCCACGGCCGCGGCTTTAAACCTTTTGCGGCGGCATTGCGCGCGAGTAAAGCCGCGCCGATCATCAAATCCGGATTGGAGGTATTGGTGCAAGAGGTGATCGCGGCGATGACAATCGAGCCGTTAGTCAGGCAATATTTATTTCCTTTGGGATCGGTGATGGCCTCGGTGTGTCCGAGAATTCCCAAAGCCTTGTCGGGATGCGACGGCTCGAGCTCCACGGTTTTGGTTTTAGATGGTGCAGTATCATCGGCCCAAGTGGTGAGCGTGCTCGAAGCCGCGCTTTTCAATTCCTCAGCAAAGCGCGTAAGCAAAAATTTTCGGAACGATCCGCGCACGCCTTTAAGTCCGACGCGGTCATGCGGCTTGGACGGGCCCGCAAGCGAAGGCTCAACGGTCGAAAGATCTAATTTCAAAACATCAGTGTACTGGACATCTTTGCTGGGAATACCGAACAAGCCTTGGGCTTTAAAGTAAGCTTCCGCGCGGTCGGCGCGCTCAGGCCGGCTGGTGGAACGCAAATAGGCGATGGTTTTCTCATCCACCGGAAAAATTCCGATGGTGGCGCCATACTCCGGCGCCATATTGCTCACGGTCGCGCGGTCGGCCACACTCAAAGTGCCGACGCCTTCGCCGAAATACTCCACGAATTTTCCAACCACGCCTTTTTTGCGTAACATCTGAGTCACGGTTAATACTAGATCCGTCGCGGTGGCGCCGGGCTGAAGTTGGCCGGTCATTTCAAAACCCACCACTTGGGGAATCAGCATGGTGCACGGCTGGCCGAGCATCGCGGCTTCCGCTTCGATGCCGCCCACTCCCCAACCGACCACGCCCAAACAATTGACCATGGTGGTGTGCGAATCGGTGCCGACCAGAGTGTCGGGATAAATCCATTTCTGCGGGCCCTTGTCGGAGGTCAATGCCACATGAGCGAGATATTCAATGTTCACTTGGTGGCAAATGCCGGTGCCGGGAGGAACCACTTGAAAATTATGAAACGCCTTTTGGCCCCATTTTAAAAATTGATAGCGCTCTTGGTTGCGCTGAAACTCCATTTGCAAATTTTTATTATAGGCGTCCTGGTCGCCGTAATAATCGACTTGCACCGAGTGATCGATGACCAAGTCCACCGGCTGCAGGGGATTGACTTTATTCGGATCCCCTTTGCGCGCGACCATGGCGGCGCGCATGGCGCCCAAATCAGCCACCACCGGCACTCCGGTAAAATCCTGCAACAACACGCGGCCGGGCGTGAATTGAATTTCGTGTTCGGAATCTTTTTTCGGATCCTGTTTAAGCAGCGCCTCAATATCGGCCTTCTTCACCACTTCGCCGTCTTCAAAGCGCAGTAAATTTTCCAGCAGAATTTTATGTCCGTAAGGCATCCGCCCGAGATCGATGCCGAGCTTTTTCCCCAATTCCGGCAGCGAGTGATACTGATAGGTTTTATCGCCGATTTGCAGAGTGGAGAGAGTGCCGAATGAGTTCATCACATGATCCTTTTCTGAGACATTTGGTACCTACTACGAATAACTCTTCGACAAATGAAAGTGAATTGCGAACCCCGTTAACGCCTCGTGGCGGATAGCGCAAAAACTTCAGCCCGACCTTCGTCACGCCGAAACAGCTAGACTCATGGGAACCACACTTCGCATTCACTCTATTTTGTCGATCTGTTTAACAGTCACTCTCGCCGCATGCGCGCCAATGGCCAAACCGGCGCAGAAGGTGGCGGAGCAGTCCCTGGCCAGCGTGGGCTGCAAGGTTTCCCAGAGCGAAATGTGGAGCAGTTTGCAGGGCCTTGCCGATGACGGCGACGCATTTCCCAGCGAAGACCAGTTGCGCGCCGCTTTACATGAGGTTGGTGCGCAACAGGGCTTGAGCGGCGCTAAATTCGAAAATTACACCGGCGCCTTTATCAAAAACTACAGTGTCACGATTGAAGGCATTAAACAAGGCTTCGCGCCGAGCGATGCGGGTTCATGGAAAAAAGCCCTGGCGGAAATTGAAGTGGGCGTGCGCGTGACCGACGTTCACGCCAGTCTGCAAAGTAAAATTCAAAATTCACTCGCCGAATTGGACGCCGCTGAAAAGGCATTACAGGCCGTGTGCTCTCAACCCGAACCTCGCGCGCCTGGTCCGGCTTTACCTGGTTCCATCTGGGAACAACTAAAAAGTACGCAAAATCCCGAGGTGAGTGGAATTCTAAAAACCTTCGCCACCGCTTATCAGAGTTGCGATGTCTTATCCCTTCCCGCGATGACTGCCGCCACTCCGAGCGCCCAAGGCATCACCATCACCGGCGATCATCCTTCGGGCGGAAAAGTCCGCGCTATCACCAACCTCGCGCTGCTCAACTCCACTCACTATTACGTTCACAATCAGCGTTTAGCAAAAAACACCTGCTTTGAAGTGCGTAAGGCACCGATGATTTATGATTTCGGAGGGAAGCCCTACACCAGCGCCGGCGCTCCGAGCACGCTCGACATGTTTAAAAACGGCGGCAGCGGCAGTTCGGTGCTCGGCATTGACTGCTCGGCCTTTGTGTTTTCCTCGCTCGCCCTAGCCGGTTTGAAAATGGATCCCGATCCAAAGAAAGTGTTGAAAGCGGATTTAGTCCACGGCATCGGTTCAAGCGCCTACAAAGAACCGCAGTCCAACGGTTTGCGTTGTCTCGACAAAATCACTGTAAGCAAAGCCAAAAGCATCGCCCCGGGAGACATTGTCGCCATCAATGGTCATGTGAATATTATTGATTCCATTGGTGTGGATCCCTTTGGTCTCGCGCGCGCAGCCACCGCCGCGGATTGCACCACTGCTAAACTCACCATCAGCGGATTTAATTTTGTCATCGCCCAGAGCTCGCCCAGCAAGGGCGGCATCGGAATCAACCGGGTGCAGGCGCGCGATTATCTCAGTGAGTCCTCGACGTTTAAAACCGGCCTTCAGGCCTACGCCCTGGCCGCGTGCAGGGCCAAGTTTGGCGGCAGCGCCACAGTCAGCTCACCAAACCTCAGTGTTGTCCGTCACCGACGCACGCCCGAGTGCTCAGCACCCGCGCTGGTTTCTAAAAATCAAGACTGTGTGGATTCTTGTAAGGCGCTTTAGTTTTCGTTGGGAACGCCGGCATTCACCGACAACTTCACAATTACACATTCGGCTTTAGCATTGGCCACGATAGCCGTAGCGCCGGAATGTGACATCGTGCCTTCATTGATGTGAAATATGCTGGTGTTAAATTCGGTGAGGGCACGGTCCTTAGAGTCCTTGCCGGGAACTTCCTCGCCGTCATACAATTCAAAAGCAAATTGATTTTTGTAGATCAAAGCCATGGTCCGGCGAATCGCGGCTTCCACGCGGACTTTGCAAGGATCGGCCGGTGGAGCCGGCTTCCCTGCCACTTTGCGTTCGGTGGTGGCTTTGGCCGCGGGCGCCGGCGTCTTAGTTGAGGCCGGCGCCCGATTGGCGGCCGGTGCTTCAACCGTTTCGTTTTGCGCGACAGCTGAGGAACTCAAAATAAAAGTTAAAGCCAAAATTAAATTTTTCATTTTCACCCCATTGATCATCGAGCCGCCTCTTCGCCAGCCGCAGCTGCCGCCACCTGGCGATTACCCGGTGTAGCCAGTGTGCTATCCCAAGCCACGCTTCTGGTAGGATAACTATTAGACCGTCTAAATGCTTGAGTCAAAGCTCGGTCGCTGCCGAGCGCCTCTAAACGGGCCGGAAGTCCGGCTAAATCTTGGGGAAAGCGGGTTATGCCGATGTGTGAAAAGCTGCTGATCGATTCGCAGCGTTCGCTAGGGCCCTTTGGGGAGCCTTGATTGCAACTCCAGTAACAAGCCTTACCGCCGCGGACTTCGTTAAAGATTGTGGAGTGGCCGGAACCATTTTTACGGTCAATGACCATAATGTCACCGCGTTTAGCTTGGGCGAAGACTCCGTTCATTCCTAAACCGCCGCCAGATTTGATCGCCGTGCCGCCCAGTTCTTTAAATAAACCCGCGGTGGAAGCAAATTGTCCGTTGATAGCGTGGTGGAAGGTCATGCTGTTTAACACTTCCACATGTTTCGCTTCTAATTTCAGTTTACCGGTGTTGGATAAATCGGCAAAATGTTTGGCGATGGCCGTGGCAACTCCGGATGTGCACATGCACTCTTTATTGCGTCCTCCGAAATCGACCGCTAACTTGCCGCCGGCTGTTCTAATTTTGGGCCAGTTGGGTGAACCAATATTGTAGCGCGTGCCGGGAGGAATCACACCTTCCGACATTACCGATAAAGCGGATGCATAAAGATCAGTGCCGGTGCCAGCGGAAGGACCACTGGGCGATGTCACACCACCGGTCAACACTTCCGGATTATCGGGACGGGTGACCACGGGGGGTATGACAACAGGCGGCCGTGCACCGGGAGGAAACGTAACTATAGGATCATTTGGTCCCACGCCGGAAATCACTTCACTAGGACGGCCCGCAACAGGCGGCTCAGTCACAGACGGCATTACAGCCGGCGGACGCACGGGCGGCCTGGTCACGACCGCGGGAGCGGACTTTAAATATTTTTTGTGCATATACACTTTGCGGCCGTTGACGATCACTGGCACCCAGCCGCCGCGAGTCGGTGAACCGGCGATCTGGACGCGCGCATTATAAGGAACGCAATCCACGACGTTGCTTCGTCTATTTGAATTGGTTCGGGCGTTCAGACATGAAGGCGCCGTGACCTGATAGTATTCAGCGGCAAACACAGAGCCTGACAACAGCAGGCCAAATATTAGAACAAGTTGATTCCTACCCATGGGGGACAGTAGAGCAACATCCAAACCCGGCGAGGGCTAAACAGCAGATGGCAAACCGACCAAAGATTTGGTGGGTGTCACGAAATGAGACAGCCAATATTCGGCAGCAAATGCCTGAAACTAGACTTCTAAGTGAATTTGTCACTCGAAAACCGATCAGGGTTCACGAATTCCGCATGAACGGCGATGGGACGACCTACCGGCCGAGAAAACGCCTCAAAGTGTTATCGATCTGATGATCGAGCGGCTGCAGCAGCTAAACTAATGCCCGCAGGCCAACGGCCCCGTCTTCAACAGCGTTGAAGGATCAACTTTATCCGCCACTTTGCTGACGATCACTTGAATACACGACAATTTTAAATCATCGCAGGCAAACGGACTTTGAAACTGCACCTGAATCAATTGTTCAGTGTAGTAAGCATACGGCGCCGGTTTATAAATCAAACGGTAAGTGGCGGCGTATTCCTGGTACATGGAGCCGGGCGTGGTGTTGACGAATTCCTTGCGCTCGATTTTATCGACAAAGCCCCATTGAATATATTCGGCGGGAAAAGCCACGGCTTGGTAAACGGCTTTCAATTTGCGATCCGCCAGTGAACCGCAACGGTCCAATTCCGATTCGGCAAAGGCCGCGAATGAAAATAAATTCATAACTACCAGAATAATTTTAATCATTTGAATCTCCCCTGACTGAGGATCTTATAGTTGAATAACTTCGGCCCGCCAAGAGCCATCGCGCGATTCAACGCGGACCAGGTCACAATTACTCACCTTAAAGCGGGGGATTTTCAGAAAATCTTGCAAGGCCATCCAAACCGCGCCATGGCTGACCACCAGGTAGGGATGAGTATCTGAATGAACGCTCCGCCAGGCATCCGCAATCCGCGAGTAGAACACCTTGCGGGCCTCTCCCGTCTTGGGCTCCCCGTCACCGAGCAGCAAATGGATAAACTCAGGGGTACTCTGGCCTTCCCACTCACCGAGGTGCCATTCGCGCCAGTCCGGGTGGAGCTCCACAGGCAGGTTCAAATGTTGCGCGAGATAATCGGCCGTTTGCTTAGTGCGGGTCATGTGGCTCGCGACAATGCGGTGGAGCGGATGAGTGATCTTGGTTTTGAGAGCCGCGGCCAAATTTTTAGCCTGGCTGTGACCGGTGTCATTCAGTGGTGAATCGAGGCCGGCGCCCGCTAAGGTTTGCATGGCGTTGGCGTCGGTTTGACCGTGGCGGACGAAGTAGAAAAGCATGGGTTCA
>JANMVK010000369.1:0-2752 GCA_031392725.1 Pseudobdellovibrionaceae bacterium | reverse complement strand
AGCGGCCGCCGCTCCTGCACACAAACACCACGGTCTTGTCGGCTGGGATCTCATCAATCCGGTCGGGCAGGGTATTTAAAACCATAAGCTTGGCGCCGGGTATGTGCCCCAGCTCGCCCTCGTACTCGTCGGGGCCCCGGACGTCGATGATCACCAGTTCGGTGCGTTTGTTCCAGACATCTTGGGGGTCGATCTCTTCAATTTGACCAGCCATGTAAGCGTTCTCCTAGGCCATTACGTTAGCCTTGGGCTCCCGGGTTTGTCACGGTCCTTTACATAGGACATGAATCATGGTTTTTTCGAAACTTCAAATTAGGTCAGCGGAGGTTTTATGGAGGCGGGGATGGAGTCGCAAAAAGTAATCTTGGACAATCCTTTGGGTCTCGATGGCCTGGAGTTTGTCGAATACGCTACCCCTAACGTGCCGGAACTGGAACAGCTGTTTATTAAAATCGGCTTTCAAAAAGTCGGCGTGCATAAACGTAAACAGGTGATTCTTTACCGCCAAAATCTGGTGAATTTTATTATTAACAACGAGCCGGGCACCTTCGCCGCGAAGTTCGCCAAACAGCATGGGCCCAGCATTTGCGCCACCGGCTTCCGCACAAAAAGCGCCGGGCGCGCTTTTGATTTAGCCGTTCAGCGGGGCGCCCGACCGATTGAAACCAAGAATGATCCCGCCAGCCACAGTTTTCCGGCCATCTACGGGATTGGCGATTCGGCCGTTTACTTTGTCGATCGCTACCGCGCGCCGGTGCATTTCGACGATGACTTCCGTTATCTGCTGCCGGACCGGAACCCTAAGGGCCGCGGCCTGACCGTGATTGATCATCTCACCAACAACGTGCCCAAAGGTGAAATGCAGAAGTGGTGCGATTTTTATAAAAATATTTTTAATTTTCATGAAGTGCGCAAGTTCGATATCAAAGGTGAACACACCGGCCTGACTTCGAAAGTGATGCGCTCGCCCTGTCAAAAAATCACAATCCCTATCAATGAGCCGACCGAGGGCAAATCGCAGATTCAGGAGTACCTCGATGAGTATCGCGGCTCCGGTATTCAGCATTTGGCCATGCACACCGGCGACATCGTGCAGACCGTGCGCCAGCTGCGCGAGATGGGGATTGATTTCCTCGATTCGCCCGACACTTACTACGAAGCGGTCGCCAAGCGCGTGCCGAATGTAAAAGAAGATTTAAAAACGCTGCAGGAGTTGAAAATTCTGGTGGACGGCGATCATGACGGTTACCTGCTGCAGATTTTTTCCAAAAATTTAATCGGCCCGATCTTTTTTGAAATCATCCAACGCCGCGGCCACAGCGGCTTTGGCGAAGGCAATTTTCAGGCGCTATTCGACGCCATTGAGCGCGACCAAAAGGCCAGAGGCTATTTATAATGCATTTGTTTTTTCAAGGTCTGTTCACCAAACAAGCGCACAAGGGAATTCCCGAGGGCGCCTATGAAGAGGAGCAGGGTCTGAAAGGATTTTTCGGGCCGGTTTCGCATTTGATCAAGCGTCAGCCGAGTACGCGTTGGACTAAAATTGAAGGTCCGTTGCGCCCGCACATGTATGACCTCGTAAAGCTGACCGAAAACAAAGGCTGGCAGCGCATGCTGTTCAACCAGCATTTGAGCATTTCTTTGGTGACGGCTGAGGTGAATGCGGAAGCGCGCACCAAAGGTTTCCGTAATGGCGATGGCGATTTACTTTATTTTTGTCACAAAGGTTCAGGCGAAGTTTGGACTGAATACGGATTGTTGAATTACCGTAAAGGGGAGTACATCAATATTCCCAAATGCCTCACGCATTCGATTATCGCGAGCGAGCGCAGTTTGTTTTTTGTGATTGAGAACCGCACCAGCCACTATGAGGAGCCGGAGCGCGGAATCCTTGGCCGGCATGCGATTTATGATCCCGCGGGCCTGGGCAAACCCGATTTGGATTTGCAAAATAAGCGCGTGAACGAAACTAAAGGCAATATCCGCGAGATCACCATCAAACGTCTCGACGAGCTGACCCGCTTTGAATATGAATCGCACTACTACGACACGATTGGGTGGAAGGGCGATCTGTATCCCTTCACGCTTCACACCGACAATATGATGCCGCTGATGAGCCACCGGGCGCATCTTCCGCCGAGCGCCCACACGACTTTTGTGGCGCGCGATTTTGTGGTGTGTACCTTTCTGCCGCGGCCGTTGGAATCAGACAAAGACGCTTTGAAAGTTCCGTTTTACCATCAGAATATCGATTATGATGAAGTGCTGTTTTATCACGAGGGCGACTTTTTTTCGCGCGACAATTTGCACGCCGGTATGATGAGTCTGCATCCCATGGGCTTTCCCCACGGACCTCACCCGAAAGCGGTGAAGGGTGTCGCGCAAAAAACCGAAACCAACGAAGTCGCGGTGATGGTCGATTCCCGCTGGCCGCTCAACATTGATCCCGCTTTGGAAAACGTCGAGTTAAAAGAATACTGGAAATCCTGGAGAGCTTAATGTTGTCTCCTATGCAGGCCATGCAAATGGCCATCGAAGAGGGGAAAAAGGGCGCGGGTTTTGTCTCGCCCAATCCTTTAGTGGGTTGCGTGATTTTGGACCGCGAGGGAAATTTAATAAGCTCCGGGTTTCACGCCCAAGTGGGTGGCGACCATGCCGAGGCCGCGGCCTTAAATAAAATTTCAAGCAATAAACTTTTAGAGGGCGCGCAGGTGTACGTGACACTCGAACCTTGCGCTCATCAAGGCCGCAC
>JANMVK010000367.1:0-1936 GCA_031392725.1 Pseudobdellovibrionaceae bacterium | reverse complement strand
AGATTTTGTTAATCCATCGGCGGGTGCCGATGAGATGGACCCTAAAAATCTAATACAATTTTGTCAGGGCGGCGGCAAGAGATGAGGTCTTGATCAATTCCTGAGTGCCCGCGTCCAATTGTTTGAGTTGCACTTCACCTTTTGCCAACTCATCGGGCCCTAGCAGTATCGCGGCCACGCAATTTTGATTAACAGCCTTCTTCATCCGCTTCGATAAATTTCCAGAGAAATGAACTTCACAAGCAATACCTTGCGAGCGCAAATCATAGGCGAGTTTAAACGCTTCAGCCTCGACGCTATCATGAACCGGAATAATCGCCACGGGACGTGTAACATGCGGAGTGAGCGGCGACAACATACACATCCGCTCAATACCCGCTGCCCAGCCTACGCCGGGAGTGGCGGGCCCACCCATCTGCTTAATTAATTGGTCATAGCGTCCACCGGACAGCACGGCATCCTGCGCCCCAAGCTGATTGGTGCGGAATTCAAACACACAATGTGAGTAGTAATCGAGGCCGCGCACCAAGTGAGGATTCACTTGAAACGGAATGCCCATGGATTTCAGAGCCGAAGTGATCTCACTAAACGAAGCCTTGGTGGCGTCATTATACGATTCCTGAATGGCGGGAGCACTTTGAAGCAAAGCGCGGTCGCCCTCATCCTTGGAATCCAAAATCCGCAGCGGATTCACCTTCAAGCGAACCTTACTATCAGCCGATAGTTTAGCCTCATGCGCCTCAAAATATTTAACCAGCGATGCAACATAATTTTCCCGGCTCTCGTCATCGCCGATGGAGTTGATCTCAAGCACGCACATCTCACTGATTTTTAATTCTTTAAGAATCATATGAGCGCAGGCAATCACTTCCACATCGGCCATCCCCGAAACCGGACCCAGCAGCTCCACGCCGAGCTGGTGAAACTGGCGCTGGCGGCCCTTTTGCGGGCGCTCGTAGCGGAACATCGGGCCTTGATAAAACAACTTCAAGGGCGTGCGCTGGCTCAAACCCTCGGAAATAAAGGCGCGTGCGATGGGCGCGGTGCCTTCCGGCCGCAGCGTGAGCTCCTCATCGTTGCGGTCCTTGAAGGTGTACATCTCTTTATTGACTATGTCGGAGGCCTCGCCCAGGGTGCGTTTGAACACGTCGGAGAACTCAAAGATCGGCGTCGACATCTCTTGGAAGCCAAAGCGCAGCGCCGTCTCGCGCGCTTTGTTCACGATCAAGTTGTGTTTGGCTTGAACTTCGGGCAGCAGGTCATGCGTGCCGCGCACACTTTGCAAATTCATTAGAAAGAATATTAAGATAGGGCCAATTAAAATGGCACAAAAGATTTACGACCTCACCCCAAAAATCTCCCCGCGCCTGGGCGTCTTCCCCGGCGATCAGGCCTTCGAGCGCAAGGTGGCGTTGAGTTTCACCAATGGCCACAATCTGGAGTTATCGAGCATTTTGAGCTCGGCCCATCTGGGTGCTCATGCCGACGCTCCAAGTCACTATAACTTCAAAGGCGTGAGCATTGAGAAGCGCTCGCTTGGTCCTTATCTCGGAACAGCGCAGGTGATCCGGGTGAAGGGGTTATCCAAAAAAGAGCGGGTGGAACCCAAGCATCTGACCACAAAGGTCCAAGCGCCGCGGGTTCTGATCGACACCTGCTCCTTTCCCGACCCCGATAATTGGAATTCTGACTTTTGTTCGTTCGCGCCGGAGTTGTTGAATCATCTGGCTGACCAGGGCGTGCGTCTAGTGGGAATCGACACGCCATCCGTGGACCCCGAGGACTCTAAAGCTTTGGAAGCCCATCAAATTTTGTTCGCGCGGGATTTCTCGGTGCTGGAAGGCTTGCTGCTCAAAGATGTGCCCGAGGGCATTTACACTTTAGTGGCGCTCCCGTTGCCCTATGAGGGAGGCGACGCCTCCCCGGTGCGGGCGAT
>JANMVK010000310.1:0-1127 GCA_031392725.1 Pseudobdellovibrionaceae bacterium | reverse complement strand
GCCATGTTTGGAATGCAATGGAGTTTAAAAAACACCGGGCAAACTGTGTTCTCGGCGACCGCTCCCATCGCCGGTCAAGATATCCATTTGAGTGAGACCATTCGGGCGCGCATTCTGGGTGAAAACATCAAGGTCGCCGTGAGCGACACGGGAGTGACCGAAGCGCATCCGGGTCTGGCGCCCAATATATTAGCCGGCGCTTCTCGCAATTATTTAAATAACTTCGCGGTGACCAACACTTGGATCGGCGACTCTTCGCCGGGCGACGCCAGCGCCGAAAACGCGCACGGCACGGCTGTCGCCGGTCTAATCGCCGAGCGCGGCTGGCGCACCACCGGTGGCCGCGGAGTCGCACCAATGGCGAAGCTTGCGGGCTTTTTGTTTATTCCGGCTATCGGCCAACTGATCGTCAACGGCCTGTTCACACCCGCGCACTACGACCAGTTCGACGGACAGTTCGATATTTACAATTACAGCTGGGGCGACTTGCAATGCGCGTTAATTGAATACGAACAGGCCTTAAAAGACAAAATGAAAGCCGGCGCGATGAATTTGCGCGGCGGCAAGGGCGCAATTTATATTAAGGCGGCCGGAAACGAATTTATCACCGGCTCCATTGACTGCTTTCCCACGGCCGCTGCGACAGCCTACGCTCTGGGCAACGCCAATTTTTCGGAAGAAGGCGTGTCGCCCTACTTTATCGCCATGGCCGCGGTCGGCGCCAATGGCCGGGCTTCGAGCTACTCCTCACCGGGTGCCAACCTTTGGGTCTCCGCTCCGGGCGGAGAGTACGGCTGGAAGACTTCACCCAACAACCGCGCGGTGGAATTGGAAGCCGCAATGGTATCCACCGATTTTATCGGCTGTGAAAAAGGCATCAAAACCTTCTCGGCCGGCAAAAATGATTTTGACGACGGCGCCGCACCCAACGCGGTTTGCGATCACACCTCAACCATGAATGGCACTTCGAGCGCGGCTCCGGTGGCGAGCGGATCTGTGGCGTTGATGTTATCGGCCAATCCGGCGCTCTCGTGGCGCGACGTGAAGCATATTTTAGCGATGACCGCCGACAAAATAGATCCCACGGCGGCCAACAGCATTCATCCCGGTGGCGCGGCCAACAATCC
>JANMVK010000239.1:0-6569 GCA_031392725.1 Pseudobdellovibrionaceae bacterium | reverse complement strand
CGAAATCCATGGCGATGGCACCATCGTCGAGGCAAAATCCATTTTGTTCGGAATTGCAGCGGCCCCAGAAGGTTCCAAAACGGCTCTCAATATTGAGGACGTCGGGGCTGCCGTTGTCGGTGACCACCATAAAACCGTCGTGAACCATTTGATTGCGGCCGGTGCCGCATTTTAAGCCGACTAAATTTTTAAAGAACAGCACTTCACCGGGGCGGTGATACCGTGGGTCCGCGGCGACCGAGCGGCACGGATGCAAGCAGGTTCCCGCCATTGCCGGCTGGCCGGCATATCCAAGGCCGTTGCGGCAACGGTAATCACCGGCGCGGGTGCCGGGCGGAATGTAATAGTGAGTGACCGACGCGGCCATTTTAACGCCGCCCATGTAACCACGGGCGCAAATCAAATTCATATTAGCGGCCGCGCGGCGGGCGAGAACCCATAAGTCGTCATTGCGGGCGGAGGCGGGCGCGACGGTAATCACCGGACGCGCGATTCCGGGTCGGCCCGGAATCATGGGAGCCGCGGGTGCGGCAGGCGGCGGAGTGCCGGCATTGGCGCTAGTGCCGCTTTTATTGGAGTCCTTGCGGCAGGCTGGAAGGGCGAGCAGCACGATCACAAGCATACAAAAAACGTTTAAGCGGCTGGAAGGCATTAAATTCCAAGGCCTGCACGAACGGGTTTACAGTTGATATTGCGGACAAAAAAGTTACTGACGGTCTTGTCTTTGCCTTCGACTTGAATCGTGACGAGATCACCATTCAATGCCGGAATTTTGCCGGGGAAGGGCGTCAGGGCCAATTCAGCTGCGTTTTCCAAACTCACGGCGGTGACCGTGATATCAACCGTGTCGCTAGTAAACCAACCCTGTTGTTCCGGGCGGCCTTCGAGCGTGCAGTTATAAGATTTTTCAACCTTAAGTACTAGATCCTTCACTTTAACCTGAATTTGCGAAGTATCAGGTTTAGTCAAATTCACGGAGACAGCGTGAGCGTGGTTAGCCGTCACGGTCGTGGCGGCAAAAATAATTGTGGAAACGATAGCTTTGATCATACTAATTACTCCCTATGGAAAATCTCCAGTGGCCATAGGAGCAATTCATGGGCCTTCACCAATCCGGCCCCAGCTCAATCTCAATTGTTTTTAAGGATTTACACTGGCAAAGTGGGCCGAAAATTGGCGCTATCATCGCCGAAAAGGGCTTTTTTGTTAAAAAAAGGGGGAGTGCGGGTGCTCCAGAGATTCGTTATAAGAAACCGTCCCCCGACGGATCAGATAAATCCCCGTGCTGCCCTATAACCCGCAAGTCCCTACTGTTAAGGAAAATGCAAGGATGCGGCCCCGGCTAAATCCTTGAATTTGCAGGCGGGGCAGGCTGTTTTCCCTAGGCACTTCGTGGGCGATGTAAACGGAATTTGAAGTGTCAAAATTAACAACAGAAAAAATCCCACTGTGAGACGGCAAACTTCCGTGCTACACAGCCTGATCTTTTTCAAGAGGGAACCATGAAATTCAAATTACTGCTAATCGCAGGAATCGCTGTTTTTGGTTTTCAATCGCGGGCCGATGCTATTTCGGAACAATTGCGCAGCAAACGGGTGAGGTTTGCCGCCGAGACGTGCAACTTTCTGACTGGCGGATGCGCGACCAAGTGGGAAGTTAAAGCCGGGCACAGCAATCATATCTCAGGCTCGTGTCACTATGTGGACAAAGCCATGGATATCTATGGCAGCAACGAGTGCTTAAATGCTTTCGCTCTTTGTTTAGTGCCTCATGTAGCGACACTTTACTGTTATAAAAATTGGTGGATTGGCGGGATGGTGAACTGGGTCAACGAGGGGAAATGCGTACCGGGCGATCACCAGACTCATATCCACTTACAGCCCATCGGTGGTTGCGCCGGTCAAGTGCCGGAAGGCCGCAGCCGGCGCCGCCGGTAATCACTTCTTAGGTTGAGTGTACTTCGCGAAAAATTGCGCTTCGAATTTCCTAAAAGATTCGAGGCGGACTTGTGAACCCAACAGCTCAATCATCTTGGATTGCGATTCCTTTTCAAACGTGCGCATTTTCTCAATCGAAGAATTCACAAAATCCGGATGGATGTTCTCCTTCTTATCGGCCAGATTTTTTACTAGAGCGCTATTCATGGCCAGCAATTGAATGGCTTTGTCTTCATCCACCCGCCACATTCTGAGCAGGTAAGGAGCCACTTCGGTCAAAAACGCATCCTGAAAGTCGTCAGTCAGGTAAGTCGCGGTGAAATTTTCGGTGTAAATCACGTTGTCCACATAGTTGGAGCGGAACTCGCGGGTTTGGGGAGGATTGAATTTGCGTTTTTCCAGATCGAGCCGCTGGGCCTCAATAGCTGAAACTA
Source organism: Pseudobdellovibrionaceae bacterium (assembly GCA_031392725.1). Taxonomy (GTDB): domain Bacteria; phylum Bdellovibrionota; class Bdellovibrionia; order Bdellovibrionales; family UBA1609; genus JALHOQ01. The sequence goes on along the minus strand of JANMVK010000239.1, from coordinate 4,198 downwards.
TTTTCTGTTGAATCGGCGAAATATCGAGTTTGAGATGGCCGAAGTGTTGAGTGGCGACCAAAGTAGCGGCGCCCAAGATCGCACCGGCGAAATAGGACCAAGCTTTTTCGCGGCGGCGTAAGGCGACCAAGCTGCGTTGCTTTCGCTCCACGCCTTTGTCTTTTGACATCACCACAAGCTCATCGCTGATTCGTTTGGTGACCAATTGCTGCATGGCCTTTAAATCGGGCGCTTTGCCCTTGGCTGTTTCCTTAAGTTGAGTTTCAACCACCAGGGCTACTTCGCGGCCGAGCCGGTCTTTTTTGAGCTGCAGTTCATCGAGCATTTCTATTTCCAGATTGCGCGCCTTGCGCGTGGTCTCCAATTTTAATTCTTCGAGCCGGCGCTGTTCATCTTTCATCCACTTGGCTTTGTCTTCTTCAAACTTGGCGCGCAGGTTCAGCATTTGGGTTTGCGTGTCGTGCTGAAGAGTTTTGACTTTGGTGTCCGCCCCGCGCAGCTGTTCTTGTAAGACCTTAAGCTGATCTTTGGTGATGGTGCGGGTTTTGTCGAGCTGGTCCACGTCCTGGCGCAGCTTCATCAATTCGCCGCTGAATCCTGCAAGTGAGGATTGCGACTTTTCAATTTCAGATTTAAGCAGTAGTGAATGAGCCTTTTGCTGTTCGAGGTTGATCGACTCCTGTTTTAATTGCGCCACTGTTCTTAATGTGGTCTGCAGCTCGTGGTCCACTTCCCGGCGGCGGCGATCAACTTGCTGGGATAAATCATCCTCAAATTTCGCGAGCCGCTCGTTCATTGCGTCTTGGGTTTTTTGGAGAAGCTGCTCTTCCTTGCGGCGAGCGTTGTCGTCGGCCTCCAACAGGCGGGCTTCTTTGAGCTCCCGCGCCGTGGCTTGGGCCTCCTCGAGCAGGAGTTCGCAGTCTTTTTCAGTCTGCACCCGCAACGAGGTGACAAACTGTTCAGATTGTTCGCGCAATTCCGTCGCACGCAAGCGGGCACTGGCTAAAATTTCTTGGGCGCCGGCCTGTGCCGTTTGATATGCGCCTTCCGCCGCGCGGAACGCTTCATTCATCCGCCGTTGATAGACGGCATCGGTTTTGGCTTGGGTCTCGTGCGCGCGCAGGTAGATGTCCTCCACGCGGCGTTCCGCCTCGATCTCAGCTTCGTGCACCAAGTGCGAAGATTTTTTGTAGGCCTCTAATACTAGAGTCTCAGCTTTTTGTTGCGACTCCCGCGGCAACCGCGTTTCGGGAATGGCCGCGACCCGAGTCTCGTGGCGCGCGGTGGCTGTTGTCGTGACAATGGCGGTACCGGGAGAAGTTTTATCATCACTGGGAATGGGCGGAGAGCTTTCATTCCGCACGAAAGGCTCAGCGGAAACTAAAAGTCTGACTCCGGACTGCGCGAGAATCACTTGATCCTCGGGCCGCACGCGGGTTGGCGCATGAGGCAGCAGCTGCGTGCCGTTGACGAAAGTGCCGTTGGCGGAGCCGTGATCCTCAACCCAACACTCACCGTGCTTCACCATCAAGGTGACGTGGCGGCGGCTCATAGTGTCGTGCGAGATCGACAAATTGCAATCTTCCGCGCGGCCCACAACCAAACGGTCGCCCTCCACGCGTTTCGTGGTCGAGCCCCGTTGAGTGGCGATGGTGACGTAAAAACTAGTATTTGTCGCCGTGGCAATAGCGCCCATACATCACTCTCTTAGGAAGACTTGGCTTCCATTTGCGCCCGGCGTTTACCGGTGCGTTTGACTTCATGATTCACGGAATCTTCGGCCAAAGCCTCTACGGGATCGCGATACTCGTCGAATTCCTCGTCGTTAGCGGGAAACTTGTTGCTGTTGCTGCGGTACCACAATAAATCCAGCGAAGTCTCAAGGCGGTCCACCATGGACACATACACACGCTCGGGCGAAAACGTCGTATTCACCACATGCATGCATAATGAAAAGATAATGCCGAAGATTGAGGTCTTCATGGCAAAGGCGATTTCTTGGAGAAAACGGTCCATGACATTCTTGGTGTTTTCCAAGTCCTGGAGATTCATTCCGCCCAATTCCTGCAAGCCACCGGCAATGCCGATAAAAGTTCCTAAAATTCCCGCGATCACAAACAGGCCCGGTAAAATTGCCACCAAATCATTGGCGCCGGCCACCGGAATCACGCCCAACACGCGGTTGAAGCAGGGATTGTGGTGAAACGTCGCCCGCGTGATTTGCAAAAGCTTGGGAGTTTCCTCGGTCCATTTTAAGAATTTAAGCTGATTCAAAATATCTTTAACCATCCAAGCGCAGCCTTGTTTGACCAAGAACACGCGGTCGCCGGCGCCCATGATTTTGTCACCGCGGCGCCGTTTAAGCCGGTCACGCATGGCAAACGTCTCATAATAAGTGCGCTCCAGCATTTTTTTTGACAGCACATAGAACGAGGCATCCGGCGCCTGACCGGGCTTCTCGTGTTCGATAAATCGCGCGACCCGCATTTCAAACTGACTCGCGAACCACTCGTGGCGTTTGACCGTAAACCAGATCAGCCATCTCATGCCCACGCCGACTATAAACACGGCTGCCATCAAGACCGGCAAACCTACGATGAAATATTCGGCGACTAATTTGGTAGTCATAGTGCTCTCCTATTTCTTTCCGTCCATGCTAAAACGAATGATCACTTTTTGTGCCCGCTTACAGTCATTGAGTTTGCAGAATTCTGATGCATTGGCCGGGGTCCGCCCGGAAACCTTCATGACTTCCAAGAAACTGCGGCCGGAAACTTTCATTAACGACATCAGTCCGCGCTTGTATTCGAACTCCGGGCCTTTTTCTTCGACCAGGAAGTTAAAGATAGAATTGGCGCGGCGGTAACTGAGATCCATATTGTATTTGAGAGCGGCGCGATCGGTCGGCTTGTTGCTGTTGGGATCGACAAAGCGTCCTTTATAAGTCGGCGAAGCAAATCCGATGATCTCCACGGCGGAAATCTTGGGCGCGATCTTCTGGTTGCCGAACAGTGATTTTGAATAGACCGGCATGGCTTTTTCCACAATGTCCTTCATTTCCATTTTCAGCTTGGCCGAATCGCTTTCAAAATAGTGATTGCCGAAGTCGAGCACCACTTCGCCGGTCTGCATGTCGATATCGGCTTTGATTCCGGCACCGGCGAAACCTTTTTTGATTTCTTTGGCGATATTGCGGCGGAAATCCATTTCTTCTTTGGCTTTAGTCAGCTCACCCGAGGTGCGCTGCAGATCGCCCGTAGTCTTGGCTAAATCGCCTGACACTTTGGCCAGCGCGCCTGAGGTTTTTTGCAGGTGGCCTTCGGTGTCCTTGAGTTTGCCTTGGAGGCCGGCGATGCGGCCGTTCATGTCGCGTTCTTTGGCGGCGGCTTCGGCTTGGAAGGCGGCCACGCGCTGAGCTTTCTCAGCGGCGTCGGCTTGTGACTTCTGCATTTCGGCGTCGAACTCCGCTTTTTCACGGGCCTTCTCTTCGGCAAAGGAGGCTCTTAACTCCTGCATATGAGTTTCATTGGCCGCCTGGAGTTCCTTAATCTTATTGCCAGCTTCAACCTTAAGTCTGCGGTTTCGCTCTTCAAAGGCCTTTTTTGTAATTTGATGAGCCTTAAAAGATTTCAGCAAGGTCTTCTGACTCTGAGCCAGAGCGGCTGAAGTCGCAGCGATTTTTTGTTCGCCCCGGCCGATCAGCTCTTTTTTCTCAGCCACGTCTTGCTCTAATGTATTGATATCGGTTTTTTGCTCGTCAATGGTGGTGTCTTGTTCCTCAATCAAATCATTGCGCGCGATAATTTTGGTTTTGGCCACTTTATTGGCGTTGATGATATTGCGGATCATTTGTTGGTATTTATTGAGCGCCACGGATTTGCGGTCGTTCTCCAGCGATTCCCGCGCCAGGCGTTCACTGTCGGTGCTGGCTTCTTCTTTAAGAAGCGACAGCTTATCCATTAATTCCTGGTATTCCCGCAGCTCGTTTTTGGGCGCGGATTTATCTAAATAGTTCTGCTTCACCGACTCATACATTTTGAGCTGGCTTTTTAACTCCTCATTTTCCATGGTGAGTTTTTGACTGTCGATTTTAGCGCGGATAGCGTCCGTGCCGGTCCGCAAACTTGAAACTACATATAAGAGTAAGAAGATCGTACTCAGACCTAAAAATAGATCCGAATAGGACGTCCAAAAGCTG
>JANMVK010000205.1:0-2010 GCA_031392725.1 Pseudobdellovibrionaceae bacterium | reverse complement strand
ATTGTTGACGCGCCTGCCGGACTGTTTCAAAGTCGAACTGATGTCCGACCGCAGTGATTTTTATCAACAGCATTTAGACCGCGTGAGCCGGAGCTTTGCCTTCTGTATCCGCCAATTGCCCGCGCCGCTGCGTGACTGGGTCAGCCTCAGCTATTTATTGTGCCGGACGCTCGACACCATTGAAGACGCGCGGTGGGAATCACCGGACGCCCAGATGCGGGCCTTTGCCACATTTGATGCCGCTTTATCCCGGCGCGAGGGCATCGCCGATTTAAAGTCCGAAGTCAGCCGTTGGCCTGAAGAAATCCCCGCAGGAGAGAAAGCTTTGCTCCAGGACGCCGATCAATTGTTCGGGGATTTTCACCAGCTCACTCCGGGAGTGCGCGACAATATGCGGGAGCTAATTGGCGTGATGTCCAAGGGCATGCAGCACTTTTGCCGGCAAAAGGCGGGCGGCGACTTGCATTTGCGCTCGCTGGGTGAAGTGAACCAATACTGCTTTTTTGTGGCCGGCGTGGTCGGCGAGTTGTTGGCTAAACTTTTGGCCAAAGTCGAACCCAAGTTCTCCCTCAATCCGCTCAATTTGCTCAGGGCCCATCACTTTGGCTTGTTTCTGCAAAAAGTGAATTTGCTCAAAGACCAAGTCGGCGATGAAAAGGCCGGCCGCCATTTGATTCCCTCACGCGAATTGGTCGAATCGAGCTCGGCCGAAAATGCCCGTTGGGCCTTGGATTTTTTATTGGATATTCCCAGCGAACAAATTGAGTTCCGCCGTTTCTGTGCTTGGTCATTATTTCTAGGTCTTGAGGCGTTAAACGTGGCCCGACGTTCCATAGGTGAGCAACGGGTGCTGAGGATCGCGCGGAAACGAACGGATGAGATACTGGAACAAGTGGAAACTAATCTTCAGGACAATAATGGCCTCAAACAACTGTTTGTTTCATTTAAAGAGACTTTGGGTTGGACCGCGGGTCATGCCGCTTTTGCGGGCGATGTTCCGCGCAGCCTCAATCAACTCGGCGTGACGATATAAAGCTCGCGCCATAATTGACAATCGTTTTCAATTACAATACTTCATAAAGATTCATGGAGCATTTGATTCCTCATTTAGCCAAAGGACGCACCCCGCTTGAGCCTGAAAAGCTGATCCGGCGTGATCCCGTCGACCCGACGAAATTCCGCCGCATGATCCGGCAGATGGGTCTTAAGGTCACCCAGCAACGGCTGGCGATTTTGGAAAGCCTGAGCGCCGGCCGCGCGCATGTTACCGCCCAGGAAGTGTTTGAAACGGTGAATGCGGTTTATCCTGAAATCGGCTTTGCCACGGTCTACCGGTTCTTGCGCAAAATGGCTGAGCAGAAATTAGTGACTGAAGTGCGGATGGGTGGATTACCCGCACGCTATGAACTTACGCCACGGCGTCATCATGATCATTTAACCTGTGTGAACTGCGGCCAGATTGTTGAGTTTGAGTGTCCCCCCATCGAATCCTTGCAAGAGAAGGTCGCGAAGGAGCATAATTTCCAGCTGACTCATCACGTACTGGAGCTGTACGGCGTATGTCCTCGATGTCAGACGGAGTAACGTTTGCCAGATATCGAACAAGATGGAATTCGGAGCCAAGCCGCGCGCGGGCTTAACATCGAACAAGATGGAATCCGCGTTAAAGGCGCGCGCGAGCACAATTTAAAAAACATCGATGCTTTTATTCCGCGGGACCGCATCACGGTGATCACCGGATTGAGCGGCAGTGGCAAATCCTCGCTGGCGTTTGATACGATTTTCGCTGAAGGCCAGCGCCGCTTTATTGAAAGCCTTTCGACGTACGCCCGCCAATTTTTGGATCAAATGAAAAAGCCCGACGTCGACTCCATCGACGGCCTGTCACCGGCGGTGGCCATTGATCAGAAGTCGATTAGCACCAACCCGCGCTCGACGGTGGGAACCGTCACTGAAGTTTACGATTATTTGCGGCTGCTGTTCGCGCGCGTGGGTATCGCCCATTGTCCC
>JANMVK010000187.1:0-6405 GCA_031392725.1 Pseudobdellovibrionaceae bacterium | reverse complement strand
AGTTGCATTATGGATTTTGGACGGCTCAATAAGGCCACTGCATAGATTATACCGGAATGGCGGGTGAACCGTTGCAAGTCCGCATGATCTGGTACAAGGCGGACCGGATTGATTTTATCAACGATGACTGTTCGGCAACAGGATTGAATGTGCAAACGCTGTCATGGGTTCAGAAAGTCTTAGATCGTGGGGAGTCCTTCAATCACATCACCACCTTTCCCGACCGCTCGCAGGTTTTAAGTCACATTCTGTTCACGCCCTATGACAAATTGGGCGGTGATATCTTGAAATTCGCCGAGGAGTATTGCACCAACTACCGCCCGTGAGACCAGGCAGAGCAACTCTGTGTGCACAGTTGCATAAGCGCTACCTACTTGATCTGCCCCCCGTGACCTTTTAGGCCTCGCACCCGTCAGTTTTTTTACATCTCCTCAATCGTGAAGGCTCAAGGCGAAGGCAAATTGCCCCCGGGTGTGATGCATTCTCCTACGCCTCCAAAAATTTTGGGTTGGCCTGAGCCGCGACCGCCTGAAGAGGGCATGCGCTAATTAAATTTCAGGATCATCGAGAAACTTCTTAAACGCCGGAGACATCTCTTCGGCGTTGGGAACTCCGTGACGGTCTAAAGTAAAACGAATCCAGCGCACCCAATTGCTGCCGACGTGGTCGTTTACTTTTTTCTTCAGCGATTCCTCAAAAAATCTGATTTCCTGCATCCGCGCCGAGCTCTTCACCCAAATATAAAGTTTGCCGCGATCAAATCCCACCGGCTCACAGTAGCGGCCTAATGTATCGCCAACGATTTGAGGCCAAAACCGCCATATTTTCCATCTCAGAAATTGATCCGACAGAGCCGTCTTGCCACCGCCCAAAAGACCTTGTAAGACTTTCGACGCAACCTGCAATTGGCTTTTACGTTTAGGTACGAATTTGGGTTTATCTGCGGCCATTAGGAGTTTCGTAGCATGCTGAATGATCTTGGGCAAATTACGGTGGTGGGCGGCGGACTGGCCGGCAGCGAATGCGCCTACCAGCTTGCTGAGATGGGCCACTCAGTCGTTCTATATGAGATGCGCGTGGGTGGGACGATGACTCCGGCCCATAAAACCAACCGTTTAGCCGAGTTGGTATGCTCCAACTCTTTTGGCAGCACCACTGATTATTCCGCGCCGGGACAATTGAAGTGGGAGGCCCAGCTGATGGGCTCGGTGATTCTGCGTGCGGCCCAGCAAGCCATGGTGCCCGCGGGAATGGCTCTGGGCGTGGATCGCGACGTGTTCTCCGCTTTTGTGACGGAAGTCGTTCATAATCATCCGCGAATTGAAGTGCGCCAGGATGTGATTCGTTCGCTCGACGATATTCCGCGACCGGCGGTGATTGCCACCGGGCCTTTAACCGATTCCGATCTCGCGCAGTCCATGCGCGATCATTTTGACGGTGAATTTTTATATTTCTTCGACGCCATCGCGCCCATCGTGGATGTCGACACCATCAATCAGTTTGTTGCGTACAAGGCCGACCGTTTCGGCAAGGGCACGAAAGACTATTTTAATTGCGGGATGGAGCGGCCGGAATATTTCGCGTTGGTCGAGGCGATTAAAGCCGCGCGCAAAATTGAACCCAAGGAATTTGAAAAGGATACGCCTTACTTTCACGGCTGCATGCCGGTTGAGGAAATCGTCTCGCGCGGGGATCAAACTCTGCGCTTTGGTCCTTTGTCGCCCAAGGGTTTAAAAGATCCGCGCACCGGCAAGGGCCACTATGCGGTGGTGCAATTGCGCCAGGATAATAAGGCGGGGACCGCTTACAACATGGTTGGGTTTCAGACCAAGATGGCTTATGGGGAACAGATTCGGGTTTTCAGGATGATTCCAGGGTTGGAGAATGCTGAGTTTCTGAAATTGGGCAGCATTCACCGGAATTTGTATATTCAAACGCCTAAAAAATTAACGCCTTGGTTGTCGTCGCGCAAAGATGAGTGGTTGTTTTTTGCCGGGCAAATTACCGGCGTTGAAGGTTATTTTGATTCGACTTGCATGGGGTTGTTAGTGGCGCGGTTTTTAAATGATAAATTGCAGGGCCGTGCGCCTTCGTTGCCGCCTCGTGAGTCCGCGTTTGGTGCTCTGTTGAATGGCATTACCGAGGACAACGAGTATTTTCAGCCGACTAATATTAATTTTGGATTGTTTCCGGTGCCCACGGATATTCCGGGCAACAAACATCAGCAGCGGGAGCGTAAGCGGGGAATTCAGCTGGAGCGGGCTAAGGCCGCGCTTCGTGGATGGTTGGGAATTGCAGCTCCTGAAATTACGCAACCCGATGTCGCAGCGACTCCGCAGCGCGGCACCACTGAAGCAGTAAGCGGCTCCGATAGCCTCATCTAGTTGTCCGCAAAAATCTTCCGTCCTTGAGATTGGCATTTCGTCGGCTTCCGGCCGCCGAAAGTAAAACAAATCGAATTTTTATTTTTTCATTCTTCGCCCGGAAGGCGAAGGATTGGCGCTCCCATGGATGGATGATTCTTGCGCAAAACGGATGAGCCCTTCGAGCGGAGGACCTCGCGCAGCACTAAAGAAATTGCCGCACACGCTCCGAAAACTGTGCCCGTTCAATCCGCTAGCGGATTGAACCAGTTTTCGGAGCATGTGCGCCGGATCCGGCGGCGCAAATGTAATTACTTTTTCTTCTCTTCCGAAGTTTGAATCGAATCGCGAATAATCGGCTTCAAAAACTTATTGCGCGGCGATTCGCCGACAAAGCCCATCATGCGATTGTAAAACGAGGAATCATTCACCAACGCACCGAGAGTGCCCTGACCCTTATCAACCTTTTTCATCACACTGGATAACGGCACAATGGCTTCATTGCGCATCAGTTTAAAAGTCTCGCGCGCTTCGCCCAAAAATAGATTTAAAGAATTGGTCGTCTGCACCAAATTGCTCATCAGCTTATGACTGTTGCCGTCTTTGTTGATGTTGGCGAACATCAGCCGGACTTCCTTGATGACCTCCACCACTTCGCCAAGCTCCGCGCCTTTGCTGGCGATAATGTCGAGAAAATCTGGCGTTTTGTCAGTGTCGATAAAGGCGAATTCCTTGATGGGCGTGCCGTCAATTGGGCCCGGATCGATATAGATATATTTGTCGCCCAAGGCGCCTTGGGTTTTGATCGAAGCTTTCGAGCCTTCGGTGATTTGGCCTTGAACCCTTTGCTCAAGGCTCAGATTCACTTCCACGTCGTGAGATTTGGGAATAAATACGATGTCTGTGATGTTGCCGATGGGAACACCAGTCAAAGACACCACGCTCCCGCGGCCTAAACCCTGAACTTGCGGCAAGCGTACTTTTAGAATGTAGGTCTTCTTCAAAAAGAATTTATCGCCGCCGAGCAAGATCACCGAAATGCAAAACATGATCACGCCGATGGCGGTGAACAATCCCACTTTGATTTGATGTTTCAGTGAGCTTTCCACATTAAACTCCGTCGCCTTGAATAAATTTATCTAACATGCTTTGTTTCTTAATGGCGTTTGCCATGCTCACATCCGCCACCACTCCGTTGGCCAAAAGGCAGAAACGGTCGCACACGGCAATCGCCGTGGGCATGTCGTGGGTGACGAACACGGAAGTGACGCCCTTTTTCTTTAGCGCAAGAACCATTTCCTGAATTTTTAAAGTGTTATAAGGATCCAGACCGGCGGTGGGCTCATCATATAAAATCACCTTTGGGCCGATCATCAGCGAGCGGGCCAGACCCACGCGTTTTTGCATTCCGCCCGACAATTCGGCAGGCAATTTTTTTATGGCGTCGCCCAAGCCGAATTCCTCGAGCTGGTTGCGCACGCGCCTTTTGATTTCTTTTTCGTCGTAGTTGGTGTGTTCGCGCAGCGGGTAAGCCAGGTTTTCATAAACGCTCATGGAATCAAACAGCGCGCCGTTTTGAAATACGTAAGCCACCTTTTTGCGGATTTCGACTAGATCGCGCTCTTTGAGCTTGGAAATTTCCTCACCCTCAATCCAGATTTCGCCGCCATCGCCCTTTTCCAGGCCGATCAAACTCCGCAGCACCACCGATTTGCCGATGCCGGAGCCGCCGACCAGCCCCAAACACTCGCCCTCGATCACATCAAAGGTGACGTCCTTGTGCACGGCACGGTCGTCGAAACTCTTACGGAAGTGTTTAACGGAGATCATAGCCATTGTTCGATCACCCAATAAAACTTAGTCAGAATATAATCGCCCACCAAGATGCTGATACTGGCCGTAACCACAGCCATGGTGGTGGCATTGCCGACGCCCTTGGTCCCGCCTTTAACGGTAAGCCCGAAGTAGCAGGCGGGGATCGCAATCATCAAGGCGAATACCGGGGTTTTCATAAAGCCGGAAATAAAATCGGGCAGCCACAAGGTGGTGAGAACTTTTTGGACGAAGAACACCGGGTCTAGACCTAAGTCGTTGGTGCAAACTACCAGGGCGCCGAACACACCGACGAAGTTAGCCGCCATGGCGAGAATGGGAATGCCGATCAAACAGCCGAGCACGCGGGGAATCACAATTTTTTTAATCGGCGAAGTGCCGAGCGCGCGAATCGCGTCGATTTGTTGGGTCACGGTCATTGAGCCGATTTCTGAGGCGATGCCGGCGCCGCACCGGGCGGCGAGCATCAGACAGGAAAACACCGGTCCCATCTCGCGCAAAATAGAAATGCTCACGATTTTGGGCACGTAAAGCTTGCCGCCGAATTTTTCCAAGCCCAAGCCAAACTGCAAGGCCATCACCATGCCGGTGGATCCGGCGGTGACGAGAACGAGCGGCAGAGACATCACGCCAATTTGGTAAATCTGCTCGAGAATTAACGAGAAATAGAGCGGTGGGCGGAATAATTCGCTGATCACCTGTTTGGTCATGATGGTGGCGCCGCCGAAATTCCTCAGGAAGGTGGCGTGTGAGGCTTTCATGGCGCTTTAAATCCGTCGATAAATTTGGCGAAGGAGGGACGGTCCTCGGCGAAGGCTTTTTTGACTCCGACCAAGGTCAAAATATAAATGCAGTGGTTGCGCTTAAAGGTGAGCAGATCAATTTCGGTGTGCACGCCGTCAACCTTACCCGCCACATGAACGCGGCGGCCTTCACGGTCCTGAATTATGGGAGTGGTCTCTTCCAGGGTCTTCATATCGCCGAGGCCGGACACGACACCGTTTACGATTTGCTCTAGTGGCGGATCGGTGGGATCGCCGCAATCGGAGATATAGGAAATCGTGTTGCCATTTTTGCTGTTCTTCCAAGCGGCATCGACTTCACCGCGCGATTCTTTGACGAAGGGTTTGCCGGGTTCATTGACGGTCACACCGTCGGCCTTTTTGCCGGATTCATTGGCGAGCTTAACGGTCACGCAGCCGGAACTGAAGACGAGAATCCAGAGGGTAACCCAAATGTTGAAAATCAATGTTGTTCCGCGCATGTTGTAGGCCCTTGGGCTTAACATCTTTTCGGATTCTTGGACAACACCCTTGAAGGTCGTGTCATTGAATTGTCCTAGTCCCTTGGGAAACCTGACGAAATTCCCCTCGACGATGGTCGCTCGACCGCCGGATTTCGGCCGGTAAGTAGGCGGAACATTGAGCTAAGCCTCCCTGGCACCAAATCTGCTTTGCATAGGTTGAGATGAAAATATTTTTGCCCCTTCTATTATGGCCCGCTCTGGCCCTAGGCCAGTACACCAAGCCTTTGGTGCAGGCCGACATCTCACGCTTGGCCGACACCGCCCATGTGGAATTTCGCGGCCTGAAAAACTGGCGCTATGATTTGCAAAAAGACGGCACCAAGAAAATGGTTCTCACGGTCGCGCCGCTCGACGATGTGAGCATCACCAAGCTGCGCGGTTTCTCCGATCCCTTCATCACTTCGGTCACCGTCGATAAGAATGGCGTGGACGGCAACCATGTCGTCTCCTTTCATTTGGCGCAATCCAATGTCGAGTCCTTCGATTACCTCACGGATGACCCATCGCGCCTGATCGTGGATTTTTACCGCCGGCCCGACACTGAGAAAAAGGTGGAGAACATCGCCGCAGTGGACCCTGCCAAGCCCGGCACCACTGCTAAAAAAACAGTGGCGAAAAACACACCCGCCAGAAAACCTGGATATTCGGAAACTCCCAAGCCCTCACGCGCTCCGGCGGGCGATGAGTTTTTAAATAATCCAGCGGCATCGGGAGAAAAACCCAGTGATAAATCCGTGTCATTGCACTTCGGCATTTTCGACGGAAGTGATGACAACTACGATCGCTTCCGCATCAAGGATTATGAGATTCGTGAGGAGTCTATAATTTCTTCACGCAACAATATCTACCTGCCGTTTCCCATGCTGAAAATGAAGTTGTCGTTGCTCGACAAACTGGTCGAAC
>JANMVK010000141.1:0-2472 GCA_031392725.1 Pseudobdellovibrionaceae bacterium | reverse complement strand
TACGGACGCGGTGTCTGAAGTCGGAAATGCCATCGCCGATATGCTTTATTGCATGGTCATGATCACCGGTGCGGTGGGTTTGCTGTTCTACTACTTAGGATCCACCACTTGGGTTGCGGTGCTGCTGTTGTCGATTCTCGCTCCTCTGACCCGTAAGGTGGCGCGTGATTTCACGCGCTTTGATAAGGACCTGATGAATTGGCGCGACAAGCGCGTGACTTTGATGGCCCAAATATTATCCGCCGTGCGGTTGGTGAAATATTTTGTGTGGGAGAAAAGTGTCGCCGATGAGGTGAATGTGGTTCGCGCAGGCGAACTGCAGTCGCGCCGGCGCATCGCCCGCGCCGAATTGTTGGTCACACTGCTGTATGTTTCAGTGGGAACTTTAGTCTTGTTCGCCGTTCTAGCCGCGCATGCGTGGCGGGGCGGAGCTTTGGACGCGGCTTTAATTTTCACTTGCGTAAGTTTGTTTGCGCTGTTGGAAGACCCCTTCGCGTTTATCTCGCGCGCGGTCAGCCAATTTATTTCCGGCAAAGTGGCCGCCGAGCGGATTGCCGAGTTCTTGAGTGAACCGGTCTTGCCCGCGGCGCTGAGACGCGACAATGAAGCGGAAACAGCCGCGGGATTTGAAATGCGGGGACTCTCCGTGTTGTTAGGTGAGACTCGTCATCCGGCCTTGCGTGATCTCACGCTCAAGGTGACGGCGGGTTCTTCGCTGGCCGTGGTCGGAGCCGTGGGCTCCGGTAAGTCGACTTTCATTCACTCTTTATTGGGTGAGGTGTTGATTTCCGAAGGCACGTTGAACTTTCTCGATGTGAATGGTGAGGCCGTTCCAGCCTGCCGCATCGGTTATGTTCCCCAGGAGGCTTACGTTCTTAACGGAACACTTAGGGAGAATCTGACTTTCGGCCGCGCTAACGTGAGTGATCAGGAAATCAAGCACGCGCTAAAAGTTTCGGCGCTCGAAGCCGACGTGGCTCTATTGCCCGGCGGATTGAATGCGGAAATCGGCGAGAAGGGGATTAACCTGTCCGGTGGTCAACGGCAGCGCCTGAGCTTGGCGCGCGCGGTTTTACATAAACCGCAGCTGGTGATTATGGACGACCCGTTGTCGGCGGTGGATTCCAATACGGAAAACCACTTGGCGCAAAATCTTCTCTTCGGTGAGTGGCACAACGTCACGCGGGTGATGATCACGCACCGGTTGACTCACTTGCGTGAGTTCGAGCAGATCGCTTTTCTCGATCATGGCCGCTTATTGGGTTTAGGAAGTTTTGATGAGTTACATAAGGCTTGTCCGGAGTTTCGCTCCTACATTGAAGAATACGGGCGCACGCACATCAGTCAGAGTTTGGAAACTCAAAGTCCCGCGATGCCGGTGGCGGGTGAGGCTCTGCGCGTGACCGAAGAGGAAGACCGCGAACATGGCGCGGTGAAAAGCGGAATGTACGCGGACTACGTGCGCGCTTTAGGTGGCGACAGCAAAGTCTGGCAACCGGTGGTGATCTTCTTGCTGATCGTAGCCGCCGCGAGCAACACGGCCTTGCCTTTGTTGCAAAAGGGCTGGCTGGCGTTTGTTTCGAACACAATAAATAGTTCGGGCAGCGCCGGCACCGGTTGGTTGCACGGCTTAGCCTCAAGTCCGCTCAAGGCCATATATGTTTATGGCTTGATCGGAATTGTGGTGTTGATCGGCATGTTGTCGGCGGATCTATTTTGGTTGCGGCGGGGCTTAAGTGCCGGCCGTTCGATTCATAACAAGATGCTCAAGTCCATATTGGGCGCGAACATCCGGTTTTTTGACTCGACACCGGTGGGCCGCGTGCTGCAAAGATTTTCGCGCGATATGGAAGCGGTCGACATCCATTTGCAGTGGTGCTTTGAGCATTCGATGAAGTGTTTTGCGCAAGTGATATTAACTATGGTGATGATCATCGCCGCTTTGCCGGCTGTGGTGATTCCGCTAGTGCCGATTTTATTCGTGTACTACCGGATCCAGAAGCTTTATCGGGCGAGCGCGAGGGAGGCGAAACGTTTAGACTCCATCTCGCGCTCGCCCCGCTATGCGCACTTTAAAGAAACGCTCACCGGTTTAGTGGTGATCCGCGCGTACGGCAAAAGCGAATGGTTCTTAAGCGAATTTTACCGCCGCTTACACCATTCCCAGCGGATGTTTTATGGTCATTACATGATCAACCGCTGGTTCTCCTCGAGGATTCCGCTGATTGGCGGTCTGGTGGCGATGACCACGACGTTATTGATTGTCGTGGCCGTGGACTTTGGCCAAATTTCAGCGGGGCTCGCGGGCTTGCTCACGGTTTACTCCCTCAGTTTCTGGGGTGTACTGAACTGGGGTATCCGCATCTGGTCGGAAGTGGAAGCACGAATGACTAGCATGGAGCGCATTAAGTTCTATATGAACTTGCCGCAGGAAATCAGCACGGTCGTGGAAGCGGCCGTGCCTGAAAACTG
>JANMVK010000117.1:0-3961 GCA_031392725.1 Pseudobdellovibrionaceae bacterium | reverse complement strand
CCGGAATTCAGCAACTGCGGGCGGCGCTGAAAATCTCGCCTAAATATAAGTCCGCCTACGATCTACTGCTCAAAACCTTCATCTCGCAAAAAGCCCACAATGAAGCCCGCGAACTCTTGATTGAGGGCTTAAACACCTTCGGCGACCGCCCGGAACTTTACCGGGAAATGTGCCGGATCGATTCCAACGACGGATTTCTGGTGCAGGCGGTGACTAATTGCTCGAAAAGTATAGAAATCTCGCCCAACTATCCCGACCACTATGTATTCCTGGTGCAAGCGCTGTATGACCAAAAAGAAGAAGTTAAAGCGGAAGTGCAAGCGACCAAAGCCGCCAAAAAATTTCCTAAGTCAGAATTTGTCCAATGGGCGGCGGGCACCATGTTTTACCGCAAGAAAAACTATCCGGTGGCCGCCCGTTACTTTCAAGCCGCGGTGAACGCCGCGCCGGAAGCGGGACGCTCGCGCTTCGGCCTGGCGCAATCCCTATATGAGGCCGGCCAGGAAAAAGAAGCGCTCGAACATTTTATCAAGGCCTGCAAATCCGACCACTCCACGGTCGACACATTTCTCTCATCCGGCGCCCGCCTTAAACAAAAGGGTGAGGCCGATCTCGGCGCGAAATACACCCAAGCCGCCTACATCTGCCGTCCGTAATTTTATCTTAGAGCTTCCTCGACGAAAGTGTCTTTGCCTTGAAGCGACAGCTTCAAATCATAAAAAATTTCCTTTTGCGGAAACACGCCTTCATTCTCCAGCTCTTTTTCTTCAGGCGTCAGGTACACGGCCTCGGGGATAGAAATGCTGTAACCCTTGCCGAGCGCGGGCAAATCGTACCACACCGCCAGCACCACATCGCCGGCGCTCGGCTGTCCCCACACCCGTGATTTGAGGCGCGAAAAAAAACTGTGCGCGAAAATTTCCGAAACCGACGACGTGTCCGAGCCGATCAACACCGTCACGTTGCCGGGATAGCAGCCGTAACCATCAAACGTCACCAACCCCAGCTTCTGGTATTTTTCCAATTCTTGAATTTGAAAGGAGTCTTCGGTGTTGTCTTCAAACGCGGGCTTAAACTCACCGGGTTTTCGCGGCCGCACCAAAACGCCCATAGATTTCCCCTGGCAATGAAAAAACGAAAGCGCCCGCAACATGGCAACGAAATTCCCACCCGCGTTTTGGCGCAAATCCACAATCACATGGTGAAACCCGCGCAACCCCGCCGCGGTCTCGCGCCATTTCTTAGCCTCAAAATATTCCGAGCGAAAGCTCGGGATCTCCAGCAGCACACTGCCGTTCCGCAATGGCGTCACCTCCGGACCGCTCTCCGTAATCAACTCCGCCGCCGTCACTTCCAGGTTGAGCACATCTTCACCGCGCATCACACTGTAGGTGCCGGAGCGGTTCTGCGCGCCCCACGGTGTGACCTGCTCCGTACCGGTGATGCCGATGATTTCATCCCCCGGCCGCACTCCCGCTTTCAAGGCGCCGCTCCCGGGAATTATTTTGTAAACCACCAAATGATCCTCGACATAACGCGAGCGAATTCCCGTGTCGACGGCCACGCCCGTCCACATTTTTTTATCTTCCGCCGGACTGTAAATCAAATAATGCGAAACATTGAGGCCGCTCATATGATCTTGAATCACTTCCACCAGTTGCGCCTTGGTCAAACCGCCGGGAACTTGCGCGGCCAGACGGCGGCACTTGGCGACCCATGCATTGAGTTTGGCGTCTTCTTTATAAAAATTATTTTCAGTGAGATCGCAGATGGAGCGGAAGACTTCGCGGTTGCGGCTTCCCTGATGAGCGAAAAGGCCAGCTCCGAGGCTGACCATGAAGATTACAAAAAACAAAAGCCGGCGCATCTATCTATAAGACGCCGGCTCTTGGCTTAGGTCAAATTGTAGTATTAAGCTGCGCGCTTTTTGCGAGCGCTTGAAGGATCAATATTGTACTGCTTCACCTTGCGGTAAAGAGTCGCGCGGCCAATGCCCAAAGCCTTCGCGGCCTCAGTCAAATTTCCGCCGAACTCATGAATCGCGTTTTCAATTGCGAGACTTTCGAGTTCATTGATCGTGCGAACTTTTCCGCTTTCGTCCGTGCCCATGCTCGGCTGCGGGAACTGCAGAATTTTCGCGCCTTCATTGAGGGGTGACATGCCGGCAGACAATGCCGGAACTTCGCCCATCAAGCGTTGGCGGGATGAGGGATCGTGCAAAGCTTTGCCCCACTCGGCCGGGGTGAAGACATGCACATTGCATCCCATTCCCTGGCTCATAGTCTTGAGCTTCTCGCACTGATCACGATCGTCACCGACCAAACACACCATTGTACGTGCCATTTTAATACCTCCGCTTACTGTTACTGACTCACATTAGACATATCGGCGCCTCACCCTGAGAATATTAGGAAAAAAATGCCTAGACTTCTCATTCTGGCATAACCACATGTAATGTCTCATGTTTTATAATGAGTCAAAATCGAGGTTGGGGTAAGATGACGGTTCAGGTATAACTTTTTGGCTGAATTGGGAGGTTTTTGTGAGCGAAGAAGGATGGTCGGTTCTGCGCCGATTCGATTCTGAAGGTGAAGCCCGCGTGGTGGAGTCCTTCTTAAAAGCCAAAGGTTTTGATGTTCAATTATTAGGAGCGCACGCGCACCAGACCACGGCGGTCCGGGGTTTTGATGCCGGCGTGGGAATGCGTCTTATTATTAAGGAGACGGACGCGGCCAATGCCAACCAGGCCATGCTCGACGCTGAAAACTCCGGGACGCCTGAATTGAACACCGGCTCCCCGCCACCCAGTCTACTCGTGCGGCGGGATTATATAGTCATGGCGATGTTAGCGGCACTCAGTCTGAGTATATATCTTGTTTCGCGGATGGAGTAAAATGCGGCCGCAACTAGCGGCGGCCGGATTTAATCTTAACCTGCATTTTAGAAATCAAATGCACGGCCATTTTCTCCTGAACCTTACACATCTTAAGTTCGTCGCGGCGATAGGAGCGCTGTGAGGGAGTGAGAGTTCCCGTTTCGAGTTCCATTTCATAATCCAATTTGCTGGAGCGGATGCCTTCGAGCTCTTTAGTTTGCTGCTTGAACAATTTGTTCACGCCGCTGAGCGGAGCCACATCGAGCCACTCTTCCTTGTTTTTATACCAAGAAAGCATGCGCAAAAAGCGGGCTTTGTTTTTAGCCAAAGTGAATCGCGGATAGCGGGTCTCTTCGAGATCTAAAATATTATCGATGGAATCCAGCAGGGCGAAATCATCGTCGATCTCAGGATTTTGCATCACAGGTTTCATATCCTGTGGCTTGCGAAGCAGATCGATATTGTTGAGCTGGTTATTGAACACTTTTTTCCTCCGGTACGTTGACTCTAAGCTGATCACTTATAAATTGATGAATGTCTTTTCTGTATATACTTCAAATGCCGCAATTCTTCAATGCAACCGAAGTTGATTGGAAGTCATTCATAGCCTATGCGCGATCAGCCACCCCGAATAACACAGAACAAGACACAATGCATTATGGAGAAGGAAATTTAAGGCCACTTTGAAAATTTCACCTTGTTCGAAAAGCTTCACATTTTCAAGAGCATAGCCTTAGAACGTGGTTAAACATCCGCAAAAGTAGACCTTGCCGTCCTGCTCGATGGTGATCGAGAGCGGGATCCGCGTATCTGCCGTGTAGGTGCGGGTGGTCCGGATGGGCGACTGCGAGACGGACTGAACTGGTTCAGGGGTGCACGGGCCTTTGGTGGTCGGGCACGGGCCCGGCGGTGCCGCGACCGGCCGCTCGTCTGCCTGCAGCAAAATTGTTCCAGCCGGGCTCAGCGCAGTGGCCGCGCCGGCCGAGCGGCGATATCCCTTGCGTGTAAGTCCATCGAAGTAGCCCGACCAGCCCCATTCAGCTGGCAGTTGCTGCCCCTCGACCTTCCGCGCCTGATGGTCGACCG
>JANMVK010000044.1:0-1181 GCA_031392725.1 Pseudobdellovibrionaceae bacterium | reverse complement strand
GTCGCCGATCTCGACAGCCAGTGCCTGGTCGACAAGGTTGCCTTCTTAAATTTCAAGTATTCCACCGGGTTGTAGAGAGTCTCTGGTGCGCACTGTTAAATAAAGTCCATTTTTATTTTAAAATCCAATCGCCGCGCCGTCGCGCGGCTCGCCTTCAGCTTGCGCAAAAAATCCCGCCGTGGAATGTACCGCCCGCCGAACGCCGACGACAGCGGCGTGACCATCTGAATATCCATCCACTCCAAGCTGTTTTCCTGGAGAAATTGAACCAAGCGCACCAGCGCACATTTGGAGGCATTGGTCTTGCGGTGAAACATACTCTCCCCGCAAAACACGCCGCCCACATAAACTCCGTACAACCCGCCAACCAAATCGGAGCCGTCCCACACTTCCAAGCTGTGCGCGTAACCGGCTTTATGAAAATCATTGTAAGCCTTAAGCATTTTTTTGGTGATCCAGGTTCCGCTCTGATTGGGACGCGCCTGCTGGGAACAGGCTTTGACTACTTCCGCAAAACATTGGTCGAAGGTGTAAGTCCAAAGACATTTGCCTAAAAACTTCTTTAACGAGGTGGGAATATGAAACCGGCTAAATTCCAAAACGCCGCGATCTTCGGGGCAATACCAAACGGTAGGCAGATCCTCATGCGGCCACGGGAAAATTCCAAAACTATAAGCTTCAAGCAAACGCTCCACCCGCAAATCATCGCTAATGTCCAAAATTCCTTCGGCCAGAGTCATCTCAGGGTGGGGAAACGACCGAAGCTGCTTGGCGAACAACGGCTTCACTGCATCACCTCACCCGCGCAGTTGTCGCACAAACCGCAGGCCTGTTCGCTCCCCGCCCAGCCAAAATATTTATAAATCGAAACTTTGCGGCACTCTTCGCTTCTAAACCATTGCACTAAGCTCAGCAATTTGGTTTGCAGGGCTTTGCGCCGCGCTTGCCACAGTTCGGGGGTTAAATCCTCATTCGTTAGCGGGCGTTCAAACACCAATTGGTCCAAACGGCGGTGCGGCCAGCGGATTACGCCCCAGCGGTCGAGCATGTTCAGGGAGGTTTCTAATCGCTGGTCGGATTTGTTTTTGAAACTGAGTTGTTCGCGGAGTTCATCTAGGTGTGCGGTTTTTAGGCGGTCTTTCCAGCGCAATAACAAATCGTGCACGGCCCGGATATAATCC
>JANMVK010000410.1:0-4995 GCA_031392725.1 Pseudobdellovibrionaceae bacterium | reverse complement strand
CGGGTCGCGCGTGGGGCTTCGCTTGGATTGTATACGGGAATTTTGCTTGGGCTTTACGTGGTTTATATTGTGCCGGGTTTAGAAGAGGCGCCGGTGGAAGAAGAAGATCCCGTCGCCGCCGCCGAGCGATTGCCATTCTTGGTCATGCCCCGGTTTGAGTTCGATAAATTGGCCGGCGCGGATGTGCTGGTGAATGTCTTTAGATTTTAATCGCCGCGGCGGTCGCTTCAGCGGAACTCAACGAAAATTCACAGACAATTTCATGTAGCCGCGTGGCCTTTGCCTCGCGGATCTGAACCATGATCGTCTCAGGCGGCGGGCCGCCGAGTTTGACCATATGGCGGAAGGATTCCTCGAACCACTTCCGGCTTTCGCTGCCGGGTTCATCTTTGTAATAGGTCTTTAGCAGCTGGGCGACCTTAACTGGCTTATCCATATTTTCCGAAATGTCGCGCGTGTGCCAGTATTCGCGCACATCTTCGGGAATTTTATTGCGGTCGTCGAGCAATCTGTAGGCCGCGAGAGCCATGTCAGGCTTGGTGCTCCAGATGTTCTGCCGCGCCAGTTCGAGTGCGTTTTTACAGCTGAGGTTGCGTTGGCTGTCGGTTTTAAAATAAAAATAGAGCAGGCGGGCCAGTAGAAAATCTTCCTGGGCATTTTCCTGATTGTGATAAATTTGCTTGATCACCTGACTCAGGCGTAAACGGTCCGGATTCGGGTCCCACCAGTGGTTGCCGAAATCAATGTACAGCGAATGCAAAATCTCCGCGCGCCGGTTCGCGCTTGTCGCCGTCAATAACATTTCAATGCGCAGGTCCGGGCCTTGCTCGAACCGTTCGCTGTAGCGCAGATGTTCAGCCAGCATCAGATCACCGGGATTCTTGCTGAAATGATTGATAATAAATTCTTTAATGGCGGGGTGTCTCTGACCCAGAAACATTAGGTGTTCCATCCGTGCCGACTTCAGGTGTGGATTGTTAAGACTTAAAATTAATTGCGCAATTTGCAGGCCCGCATGATTTTGCTCAGCGAAGCGGATCAAACTGGCCAAAATCGGTTCGGCATCGGGTTCCTGTATGCGCGCACTGATTTTTTCAAGTGCTGTGGGCATTCCCAGTACATCACTGAAATCGAGAAGGACACCGGGATTGAGGTCGGTGATCCGTTTTACAATCGACGGATCCGAGGTCAAAATATTTTGCATTTGGATTTTCATCCATTGGTTCGCGGCCTCATATCCCATGGCCAGCAACTGGCGGAACTCAATATATGTCGCGCGCGGAGACTGCGTCAGTTGGCGGATTTCCACGTGGCGGTTGTCCACCCGCCGCACCAGCGAGCGGTCGCCCAAGCTGTGCTTCTCGTAAGCAATCTGCCGGAGCGAATGGCCGGTAACTAATTTAAAGGGTGTGATCACCGAATCGTTTTGCGTTCCGCCACTCATCATGCGAATCAGCGTCAGGCGTTTGTAATCCTGCAGGATGCGGGGAAGATCCTCCACCAGTGAATCAGGTGCGTCGTCCGTCAGGCCGATATGCAAGTGATAGGAGCTGTCGACAAACACCTGTTGGTGGGCGCCACGGTAAATTTGCGCGAGTTTGGTTTCCTTGAGCAGCGCCTCGGACACATTAAACGCTTCATTTTTGTCCTCAGTGCCATTCTCGCCTCTAAGCGCGATTTCGATCGCCCGGCTGCCGTTGGGGCCGTCCAAGGTGAAATCCAAACGCTGGAGCCAGGCGGGTGCCTCACTGTTGAATTTTAGATAGAGGTAAAGTGTATGCACATCTTTCACATCGCCCGGAAGATTCATTAAGATGGCGGCGATTTTCGTGTCGGAGAGAGTTTCAATTTTTAGCGCCGTGGCTTTTTCGAGAGGGGTAAGCGCCTGCCAGCGCCGTTGCAGGATTGGCCAATCGGTGGCGCCAAAGCCCGGTGGTAAAATCAATCCGGAACGCGTGCGGTTTTCCACCGGCGCGGATTCGCTGGAAGTTAAAATCCGCGGCGGGCTTAGATTTAAACCCTCAGTTAAAGTGTTGCGCATATCCTCAGGCAGACCGGCTAGAATTTGCGCGTTCAGGTGTAAATCCTCAAAAAATCCGGGATGGATCATGGTGGTCACGCGCAGGCCCCGGCTCTCGATCAGGTTGGCCAAATTGGCTTTATCGAGGTGCGGAATCAGCCAACTGAAACTGCGCTCACCCATCTCGGCATCAAAGCCTACGAGCGTAAACTGGTCTATGCCGGTCTCACTGAATTTAGCGCTAGCTGTGAAAGAAGTGCCCAGTAGAATGAAAAAGGCGGAAAATAGAATCCAGCGCTGCAACATAGTCGCGTTCCGATCTGAGTTGTGGGTGACGCGAATTGGATTGCAAGCCCAGAGCCAAAGCTTAGAAGGACGGACCTTTGTTTTCTCCCCCGAAATCAAACGCGATCGAGCCTTTGATCGTCGGGTCATCTGATCCCACCACCTGATTGTGTTCGAACCTGATATGCCAGCAGCGGCCGGGCGGGCGGATGTTCAATAAATATTTCCAGGCTTGAACTTTGAACGTGCGCGCGAGGAAGTCGACTTGGCCCATGATATCAATGTACTTGGTGTTCATGCCGGCTCCGATGCCGACGTTGCGCGTTTCGTCGGCCACCACGTAATCATCGGTTAAGATGTAGTTGCGGGAATAGGCGACTTGCAAATAGTTAGTCGGCGTCACCATAATTTTCACCCGTGACGAGGTGTTGGTGACTTTCGCGTAACCGTTAAACGAGGCCGTGGTGTAGGTTTCAAAATGTTGAAAACGCGCGTCGAGTAAAGAGTTGATCGAAGACCACGGGTGAGGCGTGGGCGAATCGGCCTCTTTAAAATCATAGGCTTGACCGAGCCGGAACAGGACGGCCGTGCGGTATTCGGGATTGGAGTTGAGCCAAGTTTTGCGCGTGAACCGGTTGGTCAGGCCAAAATCCATCACCCGGCGCTCAAAGGTGCGGTCTTCATAGTCAAATTGCAAGCGGCTGTTGCGGTTGTTGATGTCGGTTTCACTGATCGGGTCATACTGCCGCGAGTACTGCTGGCCTTCGTTTTCGCCGAAGAACGGATGATTGGGCCGGCGCGCCCAGGGAATCTGTGAGTAGCCGATCTCCGGCTCGATCGCATGCTTCCAGCGGGTGGCTTGCGGATCGTTGAGATCGCCGAAGATGCGTGAGAACTCCGTTTTAAAAGTGATTTCTGTTTGCACGTAGCGGCGAGACGCGCTCGAGGAAAAACCTGGCTCCGCCGGATCCGCGGGATTCTC
This sequence comes from Pseudobdellovibrionaceae bacterium, assembly GCA_031392725.1. Lineage (GTDB taxonomy): Bacteria > Bdellovibrionota > Bdellovibrionia > Bdellovibrionales > UBA1609 > JALHOQ01. Next base: position 1,708 of record JANMVK010000410.1, on the reverse strand, counting down.
CGCGGCGTCCGTGGGGTAAAACTTGTACTGCGTCTCGCGCAAAAATACGCTGGGATTAATATCCACCTTGCGCCACAACTGAAATGGATAAGCCAAGGTCGGCCTGATATCCAAACGCTGGCCGGTGCGGAAGAAATCGGTTTTCGGATCATACACGCCATCGCGGATGACCTCGCCGTGCGGGCCGATTTTGGCCTCAGGGCCTCCGGTTAGCACATCGTCGTAGTTGTACCTCTCCCGCGCGAAGCTGACAAAGTTGGTGTCGAAGTGAAACAGCGGGCCGTTGTCCCACAATTGTTGCTCTTTGAACGAGTAGCGAATTTCCGGCACCCGGTGCACGGAGTCTTCGTTCGAGGCGAGCGGATAAGTCTTCAGCAAATTGTTGTACATATCCGCCTCCACGCTGAAGTAGTGGTCGTCGGAAAATTTAGTGATGGACGCTTTGTTCTCCAGCGCCGGATCGCCGTGGCCTTTGATCTCCGAGGGAAAATCCCGCGGCAAACGCAAATCGCTGCCGAGATTCAGATCCGCGCGCTGAACATAGCGCTCGGGCATATCGTAATAGTGGCTGTAATTTAAATACCAGCGGTCCTTATACTCGTCGAAACCGAAATCACGCAGGGTCCGCTGAAAGGCGCGATCTTCAGTCCACGAGCCCTTGAGCCGGCCTTTGCCGTTTTCCGAAACCACGTAGCGGTAGTCGGCATCGGCCTTCATGCCGCGTGTGTCGTACCATTTGCCGGTGAGCGTGAGATCCTGGCTGCGGCTGATGGCCCAGAAATAACTTTCACTTAAGGCCACGCCGCCTTTGCGCGAGTAATCGGGCGAGGGCACCAGGAATCCGCTTTGGCGCGCGCTTTTCAGCGGCACGATGATGCTCGGTAAGATCAGCACCGGCACGCCGGCAATGCGGAAAATGGGCCGGCGGATGCGCGCGTAGCCGCCGAGTTCCGCGTCGATCTTGCGGCCGGAGAAACTCCAGCCCGCGGGACAAGTTTCGCACGCGGTGTACCGGCCATTGGTGGCGAGGTAGCGGTCCTTTTCGACCTTCTCGATGATATCACCTTCAAACACCACTTGGCCGGATTGCACGAATCCGTCGTAGATAAATCCCAAATTCTGTTTGTAGTTAAATTCCACCTGCGCACCTTCAACGTGAACCTTCTCATTAGTCAGGATCACGTTGCCTTCGGCCCGCAGGGTTTGATTTTTCAGATCGAGCATGGCCTTATCACAACTCAAGTGCTGGCCCTGAAACACGATTTGCACATGGCCCTCGAGGCGCACGGTGCGTTTTTCCAAATCGCGGAACATGGAATCGGCGTTGATCAGCACGCCATCGGTGACGGAATTTTGCGCGACGGCCTGCGGTGAGCCAGAAATCAGCCACAGCGCTAGAAGAACCGGTCCCCACCCTCGCGACATTATTTGGTCTTCATCACATGCACGCCGTCCCAGGTGCCGTCGGGCGGCTCGTCGAGATAGTCCTGGCAGCGTTGGATGTAGAGTTTGGAAAGTTCATCGCTGGGAATGACATCCAGCACTTTAGTGAAGCAGTCGAGGCCCTTTTGCCACGCGCGTTGATGGTAGAGACTAAAACCTTCATTAAAATATTTGAGCATTTCGGCATGGCTGGCGTTGGGAATTTTTTCCTCCGCTAGCAATTCATAGATTTTTACAGGCTCGGCTTTACCCTTCACCCGGACCA
>JANMVK010000789.1:0-2386 GCA_031392725.1 Pseudobdellovibrionaceae bacterium | reverse complement strand
ACCGCTTACGCGAATTTTATTCAGCACACCTTTGAATCGAATTTTTTAAACACCGATCTCGACCGTGAACAGAGGGAGACAAGGTTCTTTGGCACCTTTGAGTTTATTTTTTAAGCGCTGGGCGCTGTTGATCTCATTATTGGTGGCGGGCCCCGCGGCTCACGCCATTAATTTGCACGCGCTCTACACGGCTTCGTGTACGCGCGAGATCGGGATTATTCTCGACGTGTCTCCGCGTCAGATATCCCTGCTGAACTTAAAAGGTGAAGTCGTCTCGGTCGAACGCTTTGAAGTGATCTCCTACGCTACTTATCCTCTAGATGTGGTGCCGATTCCTAGGGTCAATAATCCTCAGGTGGTGCCCTTAGTGCGCATCATGACATTCCAAAAAGGTGAGTTGGTGGAGTTGTTGCGGGGCTGGCCGGTGGATTTCAGCCGCGATAAAATCGCTTTCCTCAGCCTGCATGGATCAGAGCGATTGATCGAGCGCCGTAGTATTTGGCGGGTGGTGTTTGAGCGGGAACTGAAAGACGTGCAGTTCGCGGCGCAGGCCAATACGTCATATGAATTTGTCCATCCCTACGCCTTCAGCTCCTGCCAGGCCGAAAATAAAGATAATAAAAAATCAGTCAAAGTTTATCCGCAGCAGCTGCTCAGCGATCCGGTGGCGATCAAACGGGAAATGGACCGTCTGATCGAAGGCCATCACGAAGTCAAAAACTACGAGAGCGACCAGCAATTTTATCCGGTGCCGGAAGTTTATGGAAATGAAACCACGCTGGGCATGTGGCTGGCGGAGCCGTCGCGCTACGGCGCCAGCAAACACCGGCAAAATAATTTCACTCCGTTTTTAACCAATGAATTCAGCGGCGGCCCTTTTGGCTTTCAAAGCGAATTTAAATCCGGCGCCGGTCCCATTTTGATGGGCATTCATGAGGAGCCGCAGACGCAGATCTATTACCGGATGAAGGCCGACTATTTCCATTTCTCGGCCATGGGCGATCCGGGGCTGTTGCTGGTGGGATCAAAGTACAAATGGTTCGCTGAGGATTTGAACGACACCGACATCCGGGCCAATGACTCCACTTTGCTTGAATTCGGTTTTGACTACGGCCGCTTCGCTTTTGAATTTCATATGGGTGGAGCCACCAATGTGGGCGCGCGCTCGGACAGTTTGTTTCAACGGGAAACCATTAGCATCCCTAAGATCGGATTGCGCTATCAAACGCGCACCTGGACGCTTAATATTTTTAACGGCTCAGGCAGCGGCACCCATGGGTCGCTGAATATTTTCCGCGCGAATCTTGAATTGTCCTCGGTAAAATTCCGCCGCTTTGTATTTTCCTTTATCAACCGCACCATTGACTTCGATGGGCCCGACATCATAACGGCCACACCCTTTCAGGTGACCGGCGAGTCGCAAACCTTCGCGGCTTATGGCTATTGGAGGGTGAAGAGCCGCTATTGGACCGGCGCCATGCTGGCGGTTGAAAATTTAGACGTCACCGACAATGGCCGCACCAGTGGTCATAAAGAGATAGTTCCAAAATTTGGAGCTTTAGTTTCGCTGTCGTTTTAGTGGCATTTAACGGGTGGCGCGACCACAGCGGCGGGAGCCCGGACGGCTTTGAGTTTGGTTTTGCTGATGGCGACCTTGGCCTCCACCAATTTTGATTCCAGCGAATTTTTAACGGTGACGGTATAAACTCCCGCGTCTTTTAATTTAGCCGAGGGAATGGTGTAGGCGCTTGAATTCTCCCCTTTCAAAATCTTGCCGTCTTTTTTCCATTCGTATTCCAGTGGCAGGCCGGACTCCGATCGCGCCACCACACTCACCGCCATGGGTGAGCCCACATTGCCTTTTATTTCCGGCGTGGGAATGGAAATTAAAGTGAGATCGGCCGCGAAGGCGGCCAGACCAAAGAACAGCATGGGTAGAATTTTTATCAACGCCATAATCCTATCCTACTTCACACAGGTGACTGAGGTGCAGACCAGCTTAAGCAAGCCAAATAGGCCAACGCCGCAAACTGTGCCGTTCGCATTGCATATGTTGCTCAATCCAACACCAGAGACGGTGGTGAAGGTCGTTACGTCCGCGTATCCTTTTAACACGCAAATGGCGAGAGCCGCGTTCCGGTCAGGAGGGATTACGCCACCCCCGGTGCTAGCATCTCCACAGGCGCAAAATCCGTTAACACAACCGGTGGCCGTATTGACGTCGATCAAGTCCTGCACCGCGACCCGCACGGTATTGGATTTTATTTTTTGCGTAGGCCCAACCGTGCTGGAGGCCTCAACAAAATATTGTCCGGCGCGGGCCGCGCCCGTGTTGCCAATCATTAGCGAGGCGGCGGTGGCATTGGCCAACGGCAGATTGTCTTTG
>JANMVK010000761.1:0-1349 GCA_031392725.1 Pseudobdellovibrionaceae bacterium | reverse complement strand
AATCGATAATGCTGCGGTAGTGAGCGGAGATCATCATAAATTTGAGGATCTCGGCATTGTACTCCTCAATGAATTCCCGGCCGCGCACGATATTGCCCAACGACTTAGACATCTTTTGAGCACCAAATTGCAGCATATTGTTGTGCATCCAGAAGCGGGCGAATTGTTGGCCGGTGAGCCCCTCGGTTTGCGCCACCTCATTCTCATGATGCGGGAAAATTAAATCAAGTCCCCCGCCATGAATATCGATCTGATCGCCGAGCAGCGCGCGCGCCATGGCCGAGCACTCGATATGCCAGCCGGGCCGGCCTTCGCCCCACGGTGAGGGCCACGACGGCTCTCCGGGCTTGGCCTTTTTCCACAACGCGAAATCAGCCGGATTTTTTTTACGCGCGTCCACTTCAATGCGCACACCCGATTCCAAATCTTCCAGTTTTTTATGCGACAACTTGCCGTAGTCGGGAATGGACTTCACATCAAAATAAACATCGCCCTCGACTTCGTAAGCTTTGCCCTTTGCCACCAGGCCGCTGACGAATTCAATAATCGGGTCCATAAACTCAGTGACCTTGGGATTGTGCGTGTGTTTGCGCAACTTCAGCGCGGCGAAGTCCTTTTGAAATTCAGCGGTGAATTTCTCGGAGATCTCATTGGCCGGCACGTTGTCGGCCTTGGCGCGGTTGATGATTTTATCGTCCACGTCGGTGTAGTTATAGACAAAGGTGACCTTGAGGCCGCGGAACTCCAGCCAATTTCTCAGCAAATTAAAAAAAATCGCTCCGCGAAAGTTGCCGACGTGGAGAAAGTCATAAACCGTCGGTCCGCACAAATACATTTTCACTTCACCCGCCTTCAGCGGAACAAAGTCTTCTTTTTTATGCGTCAGCGAATTGTATAAAACTATTCCCACAGTTTTATCCCTTAATCTGGCTCAACACGTTGTCGGCGCGCGAGACCAATGTCTTCGTGTGCAATAAAGGCACAAGCATCTTGAGTTCCGTGCCGTGAGGCTTGCCGATAATGGCCACCCGGATGGGCTGAAACAGATGCTTACCCTTAACATTTTGCTCGTCTTTAATTTTGTCCTGTAATTTATTGAACTGTTCTTCGCTTAAGTATTCACTGCCCGAAGATTCAACCCCTTTGCGCCAAGCCTCAACCACCACGCGGGTGCTCGGCCAGGTTAAGGTCTCTTGCGCCTCCGGTGAGGAGATGTCGATGGGCGTTTCGCTTAACGGACGAAAAGCTTCCACGGCGTCTTTCAAAGTGTTCATTCCGGTTTTGTAAACGCCCAACGCCTTTAGGCGCCAAGCGGTGTCGGTCGGGAGCTTCAATCCCGCCTCAACCAA
>JANMVK010000397.1:0-1848 GCA_031392725.1 Pseudobdellovibrionaceae bacterium | reverse complement strand
TCACTCACTTCCACTCTCTTGTCGACCACCGCGGTGGGATGGATGTCGACTGACTTCATGTGACCGGCCTTTTATTTTTAGGATTCACCTTTGCCAGGAGCTCGCACTCCACCACCACATTGCCGTCAACTTTGGCTTCGCCCCGGCACTGAATCATGGAGCCGCGGTCCCTGGTTATTTCCGCATAAATGGTCAGAACATCACCAGGCACCACCGGCCGGCGGAAGCGGGCATCGGACAGGCTGGCGATAAAGAAATCAAATTCAGGATCGCCCGGACGCAAGTAGCACAGGCAGCAAGCTTGGGCGATGGCTTCGATTTGTAAAACTCCCGGCATAATCGGCAGGCCGGGAAAATGGCCGGGAAAGAACGGCTCGTTGATGGTGACATTTTTAATCACCACGATTTTTTGGCCGTTGCGGGCGGTGCCGTTAGGCGTGCGCTCGTGGCTCACCACTTTGTCCACTAGCAAAAATGGAAAACGGTGAGGCAATAAATTTAAGATTCCGCGGGCGTCGAGCAACGGTTCCACTTAGCACCTATTTTTTGTCGTGTTCCTTAACAATCCGCTCGGTGAGGTCGATTTCTTTTTTGGCGTACATCACGGCGTTTTCCGAGCGCTCCAGAATCACGGTGAAATTTTCTTTCTTGGCGATGTCTTCCAAAATGCCGCGCAACTTAGTCACGATCGGCTGGGTGAGATCGCGTTCACGTTTTTGAATTTCCATTTGCGCTTTACCGGCCAGCTCTTGATATTTGCGCATTTCGCCTTGGATCTCGCCCTGCTTTTTCATGCGTGCGTCTTCGTTCATAGCCATGGATCGCTTTTCAAAATCCTCGCCCATCTTTTTGATTTCGGCTTCGCGCTTTTCCAATTCTTTTTTCTTTTTATTGAATTCTTCTTCCAATTCTTTTTTGGCTTTTTTGCCCGACTGCACTTCTTGAATGGCCTTTTGCATATCGATAAAACCGATTTTCACATCGTCCGCCGCACCAGCGGCAAAAGCAAAACCAAGAACACCCACCAAAATTGCACTTGTCATGTTACGCGTCATAAAAGCACTATCTCCTCTAAAATTTGAACTAAAACATCAGATATATACGGCTGAATTGTTCACGTAAAGCGCTAGGTTGTGACGCGCTGATACGCAAAAAAACGGCGGGCGCCTATCCCCCTAGAACGGTGAGCCGATGGCGAATTCGAAGTTCACTGCATCTTCGCCGAATTTCGTACGGCGTTGGAGCGGGAAGCCCCACTCGAAGCGCAGCGGGCCGATGGGCGAGAACCAGCGGAAGCCGAAGCCCACGTCTTGGCGCAAATCACTTAGGACCAGCTCGTTGTCGGCGTTACCGATGTCGTAAAACACCACGCCTTTGATGCCGGCCTCGGAGATCAGCGGGAATTGGAATTCCAAATTATAGAAGAGTTCCTGCGTACCACCGAAGGGTTTCAAAGCGATGGTTTCGGATTCTTCCTGGGTGTAGCCGCCGGCCTGCGCTTCATCGTAGGCCTTCTTCGAGCGCTTACGGCGGCCCACGGTGAACCAATCAAAGCCACGCAAACTATTGGCGCCACCGAGTAGGAACAATTCGTTGAACGGGGGCGGCTTGTTCGGATCATTGGACGAAATAAAGCCGTAGGTTAAATTGTTGCGCCATACAAGGTCCCAGAACAGCTTCTTGTAGTAACGGAAAGTTCCAAAGCCCTTGGTGTAGTTTTTGTTGCCGCCGACGCCCGCGTATTCGATCGCCAAGCTGCTGAAAATGCCTTTGCTCGGAGCAAAGCGGTCATCCCGGCGGTCGTACTCTAGGGTGAACGTCACCGAGCTGGTGGTGCCGTTCGCGGTC
>JANMVK010000387.1:0-2531 GCA_031392725.1 Pseudobdellovibrionaceae bacterium | reverse complement strand
GCCCGGCACGGTACACATCCACCTGGCCTTGCGCGATGATGTGAAAGTTGTTGCCGGTGTCGCCCTGCTTGTACAGCGCGTGGCCGAAGGGCAGGCGCTGCCAGTGCGCGCGTTGACGTCAAGCAGGTGCTCAAAGCCCTGGATCTCCCTCTACAAGTGGTGGAGTGGGACGCCATGCTCGCGGCTTACGTCGCTAAGCCGGAATTGATCGGCACGTTTGAAGAAGTTTATGAAGAACACTGTGATAAAAAGCTGCCCGACTTGGCCGCGCCCAGTGATTACATGCGCGCGCACCTGGAACTGCAAGAGTGCCTGCAAGCCAAGATCAAGGAAAACAGCGGCGAAAAAATTCTAGAGGAATTTGAGCTGCCCTTGGTGCCCGTGCTGGCCAGCATGGAATTGCGCGGAGTTAAAATTGATTTTGAAGAACTCAAACGTCAGAGCCTGACCCTGACCAAAGACATTCAACGCTTGGAAAAAGAAATTCATAAGGAAGCCGGAATTGAATTCAATATCGGCAGCCCGAAGCAGCTGGCACAGATTTTATTTGAACGCTTGAAGTTGCCGGTGGGCCGCAAGACCAAAACTGGTTTTTCCACTGACAGTGATGTACTCGAAGGCCTTTCCAGCAAACATAAAATCGCCGATTTGATTTTAGACTATCGGGAATTCACCAAACTCAAAGGCACTTATGTCGACGCCATTCCCGCGTTGGCCGACGATCAGGGCCGGGTGCACACGCGTCTCAATCAAGCGGCCACCAGCACCGGACGCCTGTCGAGCACCAATCCTAACTTACAGAATATTCCAATCCGCACGGAGCGCGGCCGAATGGTGCGAAAAACTTTTATCGCCGATGAAGGCAGCTGCATCATCTCGGCGGATTATTCGCAAATTGAACTGCGCGTGCTCGCCCATATGGCCCAAGACCAAGGTTTATCGCGCGCCTTCGCCGATGATCTCGATATTCACACCGCCACGGCGAGCGAAGTGTTTGGCGTCAAACTCGACGCGGTCACCAAAGAGCACCGGCGTGTGGCTAAAGCCGTAAATTTTGGTTTGGCTTACGGGCAGGGCGCCAACGGTCTGTCCGAGACTCTGGGAATTTCCCGCACTGAGGCTTCAGAAATCATCGCGCGCTACTTCAAACGTTTTTCCGGCGTAAAGCAATTTATGGAAAGCGTGGTTCTTGAGGGCGTGGAGAAGGGTTATGTCGAAACTCTGTTCGGCCGCCGCCGCTATCTTCCCGAACTGCGCTCGCAAAACCAAATGCTAAGACGCGCGGGCGAGCGGGCCGCTGTGAACGCGCCGATTCAAGGCACCGCCAGTGATTTGGTAAAATTGGCCATGATCAAATTGTTTGAAGCCATGCCGATTCCGTTGCTATTGCAAGTGCACGATGAATTGCTGTTTGAGTGCCCCATCAATGAGGCCGATGAATATTGCCGCGATATTAAGGCGACGATGGAATCGATTTATAAATTAAGTGTTCCGTTGAAAGTGAATGTCAGCAAAGGTCCCAACTGGGACGACGCGCATTAGGTTAAGGCAAATTCAGCAGAGTCAGGAATGTTGATCAATTACCAAAATCTGACCCCATAAGGCATTGGGCAGCGATGGCGGCGGCCCCTCCAGTGGCATTGGATTTTAATACACGTGTCTTGCCAGTGTTTTAAGCCCATGCTCAAATTGTGCGATAATCACCTAGGGAGAGTCATGAGATTTTTAGTATTTGCCTGTGGCTTTCTGTTTGCTGTGTCAGCATTCGGACAAGCCGACGGCATTTATTTTACTTCGTCTCCAAACAGTGTGCATCTAAATGCCCACTCCTCGTCATATATCCTGGAGGTCAATTCTTATGCGCGAAAAACTCAGTCAGATTCATGGAGTTTAGTTGGCAAAGTCACCTTGTGTTTTTCTATTCAGACAAAACCTGATTGTTATCACAGCATTGCAAATTTTCTGGGTGTCGTAGGCCTTCCTAAAATTCCTGGAGACCCAATAGTCTACACGAACTACATTTATGGTCTTGATTTTGGCGACCCATCCGAAGGCAAAGTAAAAGTCACCACTCAACAATCAATAGAACGGAAAGTTGGAGATGATGGAAGTTGGAGTGATATCTCACCGGCTCTTGTTCGAGCTGAGATGACCATTGACGTCGGCTCCTGGGCGTCGATTGATTTTAGGGATGGGCAAGATTCGATGAAGAAAATTGAAGTGAGAATTGTTCAATCAACCCGGTGATCTCGTGTCTTGATCCGCGAATTAAATCCCTGGTCTTTGTCCGCGCGCCAGTTTCGATTTGCTCGTGTAGCCCGAGCGGCAGCGACTCGGCGCTGTCAACATTGTGAACGATTATGATGGTTTGTTTTCGTGAGGCCAAAGCCTCAGTTTGCCTACCAAGAATTTTTTCAAGGGGAAATTACAGGAACAAAGTGTTGCTATGCTAACTTATGAAGGGGTGAGAAGTCGAACTTGTGCCAGAGCCTTTAAGGCCGTTCCCAGCCGACCACGCGGCCGCCTTCGAA
>JANMVK010000553.1:0-1914 GCA_031392725.1 Pseudobdellovibrionaceae bacterium | reverse complement strand
TGCTCTAAGATTGATAGCGTCTTGGCTTCCATACAGGACTCTCGTCGGCATATTTGACTTAGGTCTAGAGGCTTTATGCTTTGCGCTACAGGCCTTTGGCTGTTTTAGCCTAATTTTTGACAGCGTGAGTCTCTTACTGAGACACTAAAAGCAGGCCAAGGTCGGCCTAATTAGAGGAGTCCATGATGGAAAAAGGGTCAATCCTTCCCTCGCATGCCGTTCACACCGACGAGAAGGTAAAGCAAATTCCTTTGCCGTCGCAGATGCCGAGAGGGGTCGATTTCTCGGAAATCCCCATGTCGGCGATAAAATCCGCCACGCTTGAAGGTTTGCTTTCGCAGAACGAAGATTTGATGGCGCGTTTAAGCGTGTCCTTGCGCAAAATTCACGAACTTGAAGAAGGCGCCTCGGTTTTCGAACGCGAGCGGAAGAGTCTGCACACGCGCTTTCAAACTATGCGCGAACAATATCTGGTGCTCGAGGCCAAAGACAAAAGCGCGATGCACCGCACGCTTCAGCAGCACGAGGAAAATACTCATCTGCGCCACTCCGGCGAAAAACTGGAAAAGCTTTACACCGATCTCTACGCCCAAGCCATCGCCTTTCAAAAACGTATGGTGCTGCTCGAGCGCTACCGCGCGCGCATCCGCAAAGTCACGCCCGCGATTCAAGAAAAAAGTAAGCGGATTCAACTTCTGGAAACGGAAATCGTGCAGTTCCGCCGATCGCTGAACGCGCAAAAAATCCATTTGACCGAGGAGTTCGACGCCAAGACGGAGCAATTCCAAGTCAAAAGCGCGGAGTATGAAAAACGCATCGCCGACATCCGCGCGGAGATGACGGACGTGCGCAACGCGCTCCAGAGCGAGCATATGCGCACCATCAACACGTTTGAGGCGAAATTGGCGGAAGCTCAGCAAGAGACGCTGGCCTTAAAAGCTAAGGCCGATGAACGCGATAAATTGTATGAAGAGTTGCTAATCACGCAAAATTCGAAAATCTTTGAGCAGCGGCAATTCGAGCAAAGCCGCGCCGACAATGAGCTCACAATGGGACGTTTGGAGTTGGAGACGGTGTCCCTGCGCCAGCAGCTGAAGGACATTCTGGTCGACCGCGAGGCCAAGTCGCAGGAACTGATCCGCCTGACCTCGGAAATTCCCAATCTGCGCGAGCGCAACCAAAACCTGGTGGAGCAAGTGGAGTCACTGCAGTCGCTGTGGAATCACAAACAGCGCGAAGTGGAACAGGCCGAGGAAAAAAACAAGAGTTTGCAGAAGCTGAATCAATCTTTAAGCGTCACGCTCAATCAGCAACGCAAGGAGATTCACGCTTTGCAGGTGGAGCTTGATAAAGAGCGCTTCACCGCGCAAGAGAAGATCAAAACTCTCACCACGGATCTACAAATGTTGCGAAGTATTCAGATGCCCGACGGCACTCCGCCGGAAAAGCTCTGAATCGCCTTTTCCCGGTTTTCAAAAAATTCCTGACCCGCTAAGCCGCTGGCTTCAAATAGCCGGCGGAACTCCGAGCTGACGCCGCAAAAGCGTACGCCCGACTGGGTTTTTTGTGACATATTGTCCAAAGTGTCGACGAAGTCTTTGAGTCCAAGGGATCCGACAAAATTCAAATGGCGAAGATCAAATACGACTTTTTCCTGCACCAGACGCTCCAGGCACGTGCGGCGAAAGGGCTCCGACGTCTCAAAATCCAGTTTGCCCTTTAATTCAACAACGACCACACCGCTCGAAACCATAAAGTTCGCTTCCATGGACATCCCTTCGCTATCTTTCCATTATATGTCATGCACTCGAGAGTTGAGGGTCTGGAAGTATTGCTTTATCCTTATTATGGACTCACAACCAGGACGGCAACGTGCGGAACATTCCATGGAAGAAATGGCTCGGATACCTAATC